>JASHWB010000206.1 GCA_030044295.1 Candidatus Acidiferrales bacterium | reverse complement strand
CGTCTGGCGAGACATTCTGCTGACGAACACGGAAAATGTCGCGCGCGCGCTCGATCGCTTGGCGCAGACAATCGATCACTTACGCACGCGCCTGGCGAGCAAAGAACTCGAGCAGGAATTTCAGGCCGCCAACGAAATTTACAAGCTGCTGCAGAAGCGGCGTTGAACGGTTGTCGCTTGTCGTGATCCCGCAGGGGCAGAACATGCTGCGCCCCAACGCATCCCACTAATAGAACACTAGCTGGGAATCCCGCAGAGGCCGTCGCTGCACGTCACACCAGCAGGCATGCGAATCGGGCGCGCATCGCGCTTTAATCCGCCCTTGGGCCGCCATTTGTCGACGGATGCGGAAGTCACATAGCGGAAGTCGGTGGTCAGCCAAAGCGGGTTCGACTCGCCACCAACGACTACGATATTGATCAGCTTCGGATCGTTATATGGCGCGATCAGCGTATCGGGCGGCAAGCTGGCCCACGTCGCGTACGGCTCAACTCCGGCACGCGCCAGCGGCCGGTTGAATGCGTAGATCACGTCCGCGCCCCAATACTGTCCGGCCGGAACTTTGGTGTTCTCCGAAAGCCAGCGTGCTACGTCCTGTTTGGTCTGGAAACCCTGGTCTTTTAGGCCCTTAGCCACCAGCGGATCCATGATCAGCGTGGCCACGGAGTGCAGCGCCGGAAAAGCCTTCAGCATGATCGCCGTTTCTTCCGTCGCGGGGCGGATGGAGTTCGCCGCGCCCATGCTGTTGATCACGCTCCATCCACGGAATACGCTGACGACGCTTTCGTCGCGTTGGAAGCCTTTCTGCACGTGAAATGCATCCCACACGCTGGCCTCTTCGTTTTCCGCGCAGCACATATTGTTGTAATTCAGGTTGTGGCCGGTGGAGGCAAGCAGCGTATCGCCCAGCCGTGCGTTGCCGAGATTGATCGTCATCAGCGTCCACGCGCGGCCGATGACGGAGTTCGCGAAGTTAAATGGACTCAGCGCGCCGAGTCCGGCGTTCATGGCGATTTCGCCGCGGATCGGTCCGTTGACAATCGCCATTCCGGCAAACGAAGTGGTCGAGCTCGGAAATGCCGGATTGCCCGTCGATGCAATCGCCAGGATCACCGGAAAATGCTCGGGCCGCGCTCCTGCCATCACCGCGTTGATCGCGACTTTCTCGACGGTGTACGAGGTGTATTCGCCGCGATGCGCCACGGCCATTTGGCCGACAATCTCATCGGGGGCGTGACTTGTCCCTTCCAGCATTTCCGCGATGCGGTCTTCGGTGGGAAGCACAATGGGCAACCCATCGGCCCAGCCATTTTCGATGAACAACCGCTGCAAATTCTGTTCGGTATCAGCTTTGAGCACGCGTGAGCGCGGAGGGGCGGACGCGCGCGGCACCGGTTTCTTCTCTTCACTCGTCAACGGCTTCGTGAGCGCATCGATAATTTCGCGCGCGAGCGGTGATCCTGTGGTGGGATCGTTTCCCTCGACGTATTCTCTCAGACGCGCAGCGGGCATTCCGACCACCGGATAAGGTGTGAAGCTGAATCGCAGTGGCATGCCGTGCGCTTGCAGATCGCGGCGGATGTAGTCCGAGAATCGCGCGGTGGTGATCGGTGCGGTAGGAATCCCGTAATCGTTTTCGAGCTTGCGGCAGTGCTCGGCGACCGCCGAGGAGCAGCCGTCTCAACCGCCGACGCCGAAGATCACACCCTGGGCCTCGCGCTTGATTTCTTCCCAGAAATCGGGCGCGTCCATGAACATGTTGCCAGGCTTGTGCTTTAGCACCGCGCGCGTCCCGGGCATTTTGCGCGCGAACCAATCTCGCAGTTGTTCGAGGAATTCGTATCCGCCCGCGAAGCCAACGTCCACTAGGTAGATTGTCTTGCCTTCGAGCGCGTCGAGGCGCGGCGCCATCGATAAATACTTCTTCGTGTCAACGGGAGTGCCCAGCGGATCGAGGGCCACTTGCAGCGCGCGCTGCAGCGTGCTCTGGCTGCTGGTAATTGTCTGCGCCATGATTCACCTCCCAAGCCCGGCTGGACTTCGCGCCAGCCAATCGATCTTAACTCCGCCCGTCGAAGCCGGAGCAAGTAAACTGAATTTCCGTTCAGGACTTTAGCGCTTGTGGACTAACCGGGGCTCGGCAGCTTCAGGGGCGGCACCGGCTCCGTGCCGAGCCAACGCGACGAACGCGGCAGCGGACCTCGGTAGGGTGCGGTCGCGTCGATATACGATTCCCAGTTCGCGCCACACTTCCATGTCCGAGACTGGGATCAGCTTCACCTGGCCCGCGCGGACTTCGTCTTGCGCGAAGCTTTCGCTGATCAACGAAACGCCCAAGCCCGCCGCGACGAACCTCTTGATCATCCCCACGCTCGCGAGTTCCATCACAATGCGCAGGTTCGCGCGATACGGCCGGAATTGCTTATCGAGCACCTGCCGCGAGAAGCCGGTCTTGGGAAAAATGAGCGGTTGTTCGGCGATGTCGGCCGTGGTGACGGTTTTTTGCGACGCCAGCGGATTCGAAGGAGCGACCATGAGCATCAGGCGGTCGCGGAAAATCGCATGCACTTTCAGGCTCGGCGATTTCACCGGCATGGTCACGATTCCCACGTCCACCGTGCCGTCTTCGACCTTCTCCAGGACCTTGTGGCTGAAGTTGCGGTAGATGCTGATCTGCACGGAGGGATACCGCCGGCTGTAGTCGGCGAAAATATCCGGCAACACGTAGAGGCAAGTGGCTTCGTTCGCCCCGACGGCCAGCATACCCCGCGGCGTGGTGGCCTGGTCGGCGACGGCGCGAAGCGATTCATTGCGCAGGGTAAGCAGGCGATTCGCGTATTCGAGCAGCGTCTCGCCCGCTACCGTAAGCCGCACGGACTTGCCGACCCGATCGAACAGCTTTTGCCCGTATTCCTGTTCGAGCTGGCGGATTTGCGCGCTGACGGCGGGCTGCGAGCGATACAGTTTCTGTCCCGCGCGCGAAAAGCTGCCCTGCTTCGCGATTTCCAAAAAGGTTATGAGATGGTCGAAGTCCATTCGCCGATGTCCGGGATTATAGCAAAAGTGAAGTGCAAGCCATTGGAGAAGGGAGTTTTTTGCGCACCCAAACAGGCGCTCGCTGCACGCGCGCCGCCGCTCTTCGTTGTAAGGGCATCAGTCGATATCATAGGTTTCAGGATTTTGCGGCGGCGGTGGGCTTCTGCGCGGGCTTCGCCGTCGGTGCGGGTGATGCGGCTTTGCGGCGGGCGTCGACTGCGGGATTGCGCCACTCGCGGCCCTCGCGGTGAAGGAGCTCGTCGGCCGCGGCCGGACCCCACGAGCCAGCAGCGTAGTTCGGGAAATCGCGCGGCGGCAGCGCGGTCCAAACGTCGAGGATCGGCTGAACGACGGACCAGCCAGCTTCGACCATGTCGGCACGCTGGAACAGCGTTGGATCACCCATCATACAGTCGTAGAGCAGGGTCTCGTAACCGGTAGACGGCGTACTGCCGAAATAATCCGAGTATTCGAAGTCCATATTCACGGCGCCCAAGCTGACCACCGGCCCTGGAATCTTCGCTTCGAAGCGGAGCGAAATGCCCTCCTTAGGCTGAATGCTGATCACCAGCTCGTTGGACGGGATTTGATCGACCGAGGTATCGCGGAAGAGAACGAACGGCGGGCGGCGAAAGCGAATCACGATTTCGGTGACGCGTTCGGCCATGCGTTTGCCAGTGCGTACGTAAAATGGCACGCCAGCCCAGCGCCAATTGTCGATGTTCAGGGCAACGGCAACGTATGTGGGAGTGTGGGAGTCGGGTGCGACATGCGGCTCGTCGCGATAGGCAGGAACATGCTTGCCGTCCATTGAGCCGTCGCCGTATTGGCCGCGGACAGCGTGATCGAGCACATGCTCCGGACTGAGGGACTGAATCGCGCGCAACACCTTGGTTTGCTCGTCGTGGACGGCGTCGGCGTCAAACGAAATCGGGGGCTCCATGGCCGTCAACGTGATCAACTGGCAGATGTGATTGGGAACCATGTCGCGCAGAGCGCCTGCACCGTCATAATATCCGCCGCGCAGTTCGACGCCCAGTTCTTCCGCCACGGTGATTTGCACGTGGTCCACATAACGCCGGTTCCAGATGGGTTCAAAGATGCCATTGGCGAAGCGGAATGCGAGGATGTTCTGGACGGTTTCCTTGCCCAGGTAATGATCGATGCGGTAGATCTGCTTTTCCTCGAGAACCTCGCCGATGGCGTGGTTGAGCGCGACAGCTGAAGCTAGATCGTGGCCGAATGGCTTTTCGATCACCACGCGGCGCCAGTTGTGGTCCTCGTGCTGCGTTAAACCAGCAGAGCCGAGTTGCTGTACGACGGTGGGAAAAAAGGCGGGGCTGGTTGCGAGGTAGAACAGGCGGTTTCCTTCGGTGCGCTGCTCTTTTTCGGCCAGCTCCAGCGTCTGTTTCAACTTCTGGTAGAGCTTAGGATCCTTGAAATCGCCGGACGTGTAATAGAGCCGTTTGACGAAGGCGTCCCAGCAGGACATGTCCACGCCATCGGCGGAAAACTCGCGGATGTCTTTCGTCATCTGGTTGCGGAATTCATCGTTGGAATACGACTCGATAGAAACGCCGACGATGGCGAAGTCTTCGGGAAGAAGCTTGCTGGCCGCAAGGTTGTAGATGGCCGGCAGGAGCTTGCGCTTGGTGAGGTCGCCACCGGCGCCGAAGAGGATCATGGCGCAGGGATCGGGCGGGCCGGCGTGCGCCCGCCGCGGGATGCCAGCGCCGTCATGCGAGGCCATTGGCGGAATCTCCCAGAATATGATGCGGAACGAGACGGGTACTGTCTCGGGTAGAAAGGTATGCGGCCCTTTGTTTTCTTAGACTTACACGTGTTTCTACTCGTTTGCCGTCTCGGGTAGAGCTGCTTGTTTCGTGACTCGGGAGCTGTACGTGCGACTGGTTAAGTTCCGTCCGGCACGGCTCCAGCGCGGCCATCGTGACTCCTCTCCGGGCCCTTGTCTGATGGCCCTTCCCTTTCGGCCCACACAGTCCTCACTTTCCACACTATCATACGACGCAAGTCCTCGCAGGCTTGCGTAGGCCTTAATCCATTGGGAATGCTACGCCTAGAGGAGGAGACGAGACGGAAATCAGATGACTTTGGGGTCGAAATTCGCGCCCGCCGATTCAGGGCGCGGAACACCCCTCGCCGAACGAAATCTGGCAATCCAGATGCATAATCTACGGCCATCGCGTGCGTATGGTCAGTAGAGGAGAATGGCGCAGTTCATCAAACTGGAGAAAGAATGAAGATTATTCGCAGGCTGGGGTTGGGACTCCTGGGACTCGTAGTGCTGGCGATCATCGCAGGAGCGACGTTCCGCGCTCACGTGCAACACCGGCTGGGCCGGGAAGCAAGGATCACGACGCCGAATGGGATCGACGAAGCGAAATACATAGACGTCAATGGTGCGCAGGAATGGATCACGATACGCGGGCAGAATCGCAATAATCCGGTGATCCTTTTCTTGCACGGCGGGCCTGACGAAGCTAATTCGCCGTTCGTTACGTTCTATTTGCCATTCGAGAAGAATTACTTGTTCGTGCAATGGGATCAGCCGGGCGCCGGAATGACGTACATGAAAGCGGGCGATCACCAGCCGAAGCTGACACTGGATGGCACGGCAGACGATGGAATCGCGGTCGCCGAGTATCTGCGGAACGATCTTCATCAGTCGAAGATCATTCTGATTGGGCAGGATTGGGGTGGGCTGGTAGGCATCCGGATGATCGAGAAGAGGCCGGACCTATTCACGGCATTCGTCGGCACAAGTCAGATTGTCGGCATGAAGGCTGAACAACCTGTGCAGTA
>JASHWB010000205.1 GCA_030044295.1 Candidatus Acidiferrales bacterium | reverse complement strand
AAAAACTCGCCGAATGGCTGTGGAAGAACACGCTACGCACGGCGAAGGATTACCGGGAGTCGTCGCTCTCCTACGTGTACACATATCCGCTGGCATTAGAGGGGCGGGAACCATACGCCACGTGGTGGAAATGCGCGGAGGATACGATGATTCCGTGGTTCCCGAGCGCGAAAAGCATCGACTTCGTTGTTGCCGGCGGCCAGACGAACGCTTTCTTCCAAATCGCGAACATGAGCCGCGGCAGGAGCGAATCGATCGACAAGTGGATGTGATGTAGAGGCGAGGTGCAGAGGCGGCGTGCCCCGAGGCGGAGGCGCGCCGCCTCGAAATGACGAACTCTCCCGCACGGCGCTCTTTGCGATCGTGCCCGCGCGTGCTTCCTGTTGACACCTGCGAGAACGCTTGCGTACCATGCGCCCAGCGTATTGCTACTCCGGCGCGAAAGACCGCCGGATATAGTGTGTCAATAGCGCGGTTCCCCACCGCGCGCGAGGAGAGGACGATGAAAACCGGCTTACGGGCCCTGGCTCTTCTATTGGTGTGCCTCCTGATCGGATTTTTCAGCGGAACCACGCAAACGAAAGCGCAGGACGCGAACGCGCAAGGCGCGGCAGCGGCGCCAGCAGCAGCTCCCGCGGCTGCCCAGCCGCAAGGACGCAAGAAGCGCGTGGCCGTGTTCGATTTTGACTACGCCACGGTGCAGACGAATTCGTCGGCGCTTTTCGGGACCAACGTGGACGTCGGCAAAGGCATCAGCGATCTGCTGGTGAAATATCTGGTGCAGGACGGCACCTATTCGGTGATCGAGCGACAGCAGCTGGACAAAATCCTGGCGGAGCAGAATTTCTCGAATAGCGACCGCGCGAATCCGGCGTCGGCGGCGAAGCTGGGGAAAATTCTGGGCGTGGACGCGATTATCGTCGGCGCGGTGACGCAATTCGGGAACGACAACAAGAACCAGAACATCGGCGGCGGAGGCGGGAACTGGGGCGGATTCGGCGTGGGCGGATTTTCTCACAAAAAGTCGAAGGCGGTGGTGTCGCTGGACGCGCGAATCGTCAATATCGACACGGCGGAGATCATGGGCGTGGCGGAAGGGCACGGAGAATCGTCGCGGTCGAGCGTGGGATTGCTGGGCGGCGGCGGGAACTGGCACGGATTCGGCGGAGGCGCCGTCGATTTCGGGTCGAGCGATTTTCAGCAGACGATCATCGGCGAAGCGGTGAAGAGCGCCACCGAGCAATTGAGCGCGGGATTGATTCAGGACGCGACGAAGGTGGAAGTGCGAACCGTGGTGGTCGAAGGGCTGGTGGCGGCGGTGGTGAGCGGGCAGGTGGTGTTGAACGTCGGGAAGAAAGACGGGGTGAAAGTGGGCGACCAGCTTTCGATCGAGCGCGTGACGATGGAGATCAAAGACCCGGATACGGGCAAAGTGATCCGCCGGATGACCACGCCGGTGGGGGTGGTACGCGTGACGGACGTGGATGACGTGTCGGCGGTGACGTCGCCGGTTTCCGGTTCGGACTTCAAGGTAGGAGACGAAGCGAAGACGGTGACGCAGTAGGGCACACGCAGCACAGAACGCAAAACAGCGCTTCGGCCGCACCTCGGCGTGGACTGCGCCCGAAAAATCAAAGTCAACGGCCGATTAGTGCGCGGACCATTCCAACGGGAGGCCGACGTAGTTTTCGGCGAGCGATTGCGCGGCGGCGTGCGAGCTGGTGACGTAGTCGAGTTCGGCACGCTGGCGGCGGCGGTCGAAAGCGTTCTCATCGGGAAAACGGTGCAGCATGGAAGTCATCCACCAGGAAAAGCGCTGCACTTTCCAGACGCGGCGCAGGCAAATGGCGGAATATTTGTCGAGCAGCTCGCGCTTGCCGGAATGGTAGAACTCGGCGAAAGCGCGAGCGAGCACGCGAACGTCGCTGACCGCGAGATTGAGGCCCTTCGCGCCAGTGGGCGGCACGATGTGCGCCGCGTCTCCAGCGAGGAACAGGCGGCCGTACTGCATCGGCTCGGCGACGAAACTACGCATGCCGGTGACGCCTTTCTGCAGAACTGGTCCTTCGTTTAGCTTCCAACTTCGATCGGCGAGGGCGCTGCGCTTGTGCAGCTCCTCCCAGATGCGGCCGTCGGGCCACTCGTTAATGTCCTCATCGGGCGAGCATTGAATGTAGAGGCGGCTGAGCGTGGGCGAACGCATGCTGAGGAGCGCGAAGCCGCGCTCGTGATAGGTGTAGGCGATCTCGTCCGTCGAGGGCGGCGCTTCGGCGAGAATGCCGAGCCAGCCAAATGGGTACACGCGGTCGTAGATGGTGATCGCGGATTCGGGAATCGACGGGCGGCAAACGCCGTGGAAACCGTCGCAGCCGGCGATGAAGTCGCAGTGGATCTCGTGCGGCTCGCCCTCGCAGCGAAAGCAGATTTGGGGGAGCAGACTGGGATGCGGGCCGAGCGTCGCGTCGCTGAAATCGTGCACGGAGGCGTCTTGGGCTTCATAGAAAAGGCGGCCGCCAGCGGCGATGCGTGCGTCGGCAAGATCGGCGACCACATGATTCTGACCGTACACATAAACCGCTTTGCCACCGACGAGCTCTTTGAAATTGACATGATGGCTGCGGCCGTTAAAGCGAAGCTCAACTCCGTCGTGCGTGAGGCCTTCGCGCGCGAGGCGTTCGCCGACGCCGGTTTCCTTCATCAGATCGACCGTGCCCTGTTCGAGGACGCCCGCGCGCACGCGGTCCTCGACGTATTGGCGGCTGCGCGATTCGAGGACAATCGACTCGATGCCCTGGAGATGCAGCAGGTGGGAAAGGAAAAGGCCGGCGGGGCCGGCGCCGACGATTCCGATTTGAGTGCGAAGGTTCGTGGTTGATTCCTTTGGGTGCAGGGTCCAAGGCGCCACTTTTCGCCAAAGTGCAAAAAACGGCCAAGATCAAAAGCAGATCCCTCACCACCGTTCGCGAAGACCACGCGACCGGGTTCGGGATGACAACAGCAAGGGGCGGCGTGGGACATTGTACATTCAACTTGCAAAGGGGAAAGATCAAACTAGAATGCAGGGCGCCAGCATCCGCGTGAGGCGCACCCGCCTCGCAATCGGCAAAGAGGCCGAGGCAAACCGGGAGGATCGAACGTGCCGGAAAAAATGAAATTCTACGGATGGAATCTCGTGGCGGTGTTGTTCTGCCTGGATTTCATCAACATGGGCGTGCCGTACTACGGCGGCAGCGTGATCATCAATGATTTCATGACGCGCGATATCCACATGAGCGCCAGCATGCGCGGATTGGGATTTACGCTGCTGAATATTTTCGTGGGCCTGGCGGCGATACCAGCGGCGATCTCCATCGCGAAGATCGGGCTGCGAGCCACATTCGTGCTGGGGTCGGCGATCGTATGCGTGGGCGCTCTGTACATGGCTCTGTTCGCGAAGACTCCCATCGAGTACCTAATTGCGTTTGGCGTGGTGATCGGTACCGGCATCATCTTCGCGACGTTGGTTCCGGCATTCACGGCTGTGGCGCGATGGTTCCGTAAATACCGCGGACGAGCGAACGGCATCGCCGTTTCGGCTTCCGGAATCGCTGGGCTTTTGGCTGCGCCGCTGCTCGGCAGCGTGATTCGCGGTCATGGCGGGAATTGGCGGCTCGGATGGTTCATCGTAGCGGGCGCGGTGGTGATTGCGGGGATCCTGGCGTTTTTCGGCGTAAAGGAAAGCCCCGAATCGATGGGGCAGTTCGTGGATGGCATGCCGCCAGAACAGCAGGAGCAGGCGTCGCGCACGGATGCGCTGGCGACGAAATATCCGTGGACGACGGGACAGGCATACCGGACGGCCGCGTACTGGCTGATCGCACTGGCGGGCATCGTGGCGACATTTCCCTTTTTCCTTTTTGTGGCGCACTGGGCGAGGCGGCTTGCGGGCGTGGGATTCAGCGGCTCCGACGCGGATTGGGCGCTTGGTTTTCTGACGATTGGGACGCTCGTGGGACGCTGGCTGGGCGGCGTGGTGATGGACTACATGAACGCGCGCGTCGCGTTTGTGCTGGGGCTGGCGGTGTACTTCGTTGGGACGTACATGGCGATCGCGGCGATGTCGGGCGGAAACGGCGTGTGGGTAGCGTACATTGCGGCGCTGCTGAATGGAGCCGCGTACGGGTGGACGTTCACCTGCGTGGGCACGATGGTCGCGCACTATTACGGCCCCGCTGCGTTTCCGAAGCTGTACGGGACGATGACGCTCTTAATTTCGCTGATCGCGTCGCCAGCGGGGATCGTCGGCGGATGGATTTTCGACGCGTACAAGAGCTACACGCCGGCGTTTGAATTGAATGCGCTGCTGGCGGCAGTGGGAATCGTGGCGGTCTTGTTCGCGGCGATGCCGAAGCCAGGCGCGGCGGTGCCCACCGAAGCGGTGCAAGCCGCAGCGCACTGAGACGAGTCGGCTGCAATCTGAGTCAAGGCTTTTCGATATCGGTCCTGACTCTGTTCCATTCGGTTTTGAATATTTTCTGACCTAGCGTAACCACTCT
>JASHWB010000204.1 GCA_030044295.1 Candidatus Acidiferrales bacterium | reverse complement strand
TCTTGCCTGTTGCGTTGCCTCCCCGCATCGGCGCGTACTTATTCGGTCTGGTGTGGATTGGATTCGTACTCTTGCTCGACCCGCTCAATCACTGGCTGAATCTGCCGTCCTTTGTTGGCGACTTTTCTGAGGGCTTCCGCCGCCGCGCCTACGGATTTTTTCTTTCCGGCTGGGTCTGCGGTTGGCTATGGGAATTCTGGAATTATTGGGCCGGGGCCAAATGGCACTACACGTTCCCGCTGATGCAGCATCAGAAAATCTTCGAAATGCCCGCGGTTGGCTTTCTCGGATTTTTGCCTTTCGCGCTTGAATGCTTTTGCATGTACGTCACTGCGGCCTGGCTCGCCGGCTGGGTCAAGCGCGTAAAATGAGGCTGGTCCTCCGCCGAACATCACTCTGCTGCACGCCAGCAACCCGCTGCCCTCATCGCACTCTTCCCAAGCGAACTGCGAGCGGCATCACGACATGGCGACGATGTTGCGGGTCTCCCCACGCGACCGCAAATGCCCGCCGCGCAGCCACGATGAAATTATCCCCCTCCTTCGCTTGCTTGCGCCGAGCTGAGGACCAGGTAAGGTAATAGGAGAATAGTTCGTCGAGATTCCACGCGAGATGCAACGCAAGCGGCGGAGCCGCTACCGGCTCGAACGGAAAGGGGATCGTCAGATAGCCGTCCCACAGAAGCCGATTGTTAGGTGACCAGTAGGATTCAACAGGCTTGAGCAGCCACTGATTCGTCAACTCATCCAGCTCAACGCTCAGATAAAACCAGCTGTAGCCGTACGCCGCAATCAGCCCGCCCCGTCGCAGGACTCGGCGCACCTCTTTGTAAAAGCACGGTAAATCAAACCAATGCAAAGCCTGTGCAATGGAGATCAGGTCGACGGAGTTATCGACCAACCCTGAGTTCTCGGCAGGCGCAACCCGATAGTCGATATGCGCGTGGGGAATGGCTTGTGCAATTTGTTCGCCGCTGATGTCTGTCGCGTAGACTTTCTCAAAATGCGCGGATAGCCCAATAGCTGCTTGGCCGTTACCCGTGCCGCAGTCCCACGCAGTGTGCGTTGCCGGTGCCAAGCCACCTAGAATTTGGAAAAGGCGCGCCGGGTACCGCGGTCGCTGCGCAGCATACCGCTCCGCAACATCCGAGAACGCGCCGGCAAAGGTGCTGGAATCGCTCATGGGCACCGAGTCCGGATACGGACCACTATAACTGCGCTTACGCCCGCGCGGCGGCTTCCTGCTCGAAGGCATGGTATGACGACCGCACCAGCGGCCCTGCTTCTACGTGCTTGAATCCCATTTTTTCGCCCAGCCGTTTGAATTCAGCGAATTCATCGGGGTGGACGTACCGCTCGATCGGCAAATGCTCAGCGTCTGGCTGCAGGTATTGCCCCAGCGTCAAAATGTGAGTTCCTTGCGCGACAATATCCTGCATCGCCGCCAGCACTTCCTCGCGCGTTTCGCCCAGCCCTAGCATCATCCCTGTCTTGGTCGGCACGTCAGGTGCGATTCCCCTCGCCCGCCGCAGCAGCTCCAGCGACCGCTCGTACACCGCGCCTTTGCGCACGCGCCGGTAAAGCCGCGGTACCGTCTCCATGTTGTGATTCAGCACGTCCGGACGCGCCGCCATCAGCAGTTCGAGCGAAGGCCAATGCCCTCGAAAGTCCGGGATCAGCACTTCGATTTTGCACTCCGGCAGCCGACGGCGGATAGCTTCGATCGTATTCGCAAAAATCCGCGCCCCGCCATCCACTTGGTCATCCCGATTAACCGACGTCACCACCGCGTAGCGCAGGCCCATCCGCTCCGCCGCTTCGGCCACGCGCTCCGGCTCGTCCTCCTCCGGCGGCCCAAGCGGCTTCCCGCTCGGCACGGCACAGAATCCACACGCCCGCGTGCAAATGTTCCCCAAAATCATGAACGTCGCCGTGCGATGATCCCAGCATTCACCCATGTTCGGGCACCGCGCGCTCTCGCAAACCGTGTGCAAATCCAGCCTGCGCATGATGCGCGTCAGGTCCTGGTAATTCGGTCCACCGCCGAATTTCACTCGCAGCCAAGTCGGCCTCGGATGAGCGCCAACCGGCGGCGCCATTCGCTCCGCACCATCCCCCGGCAGAATGTTAAATGGAGAGGCCATATCGTCCCATATCGCCGAATGTTCGCTTGCAGAGGCTCATTCTACGCGCCGTCGCTCCGCCGCACAATCCGCGCGCCTCGCCCCAAGCCGCAAACGTAACCACGTCGCCCAGCGGCGAGACCGTCGAGTGGGTGTTCACAGTGAACCACATTGGAAACACCCAATTTGTTGTATGTTTACCACACGCTCCGCAGCTGCTCGGTGTCTCTGTCCGTATCTGATTGAAAATACTATGGAAAAATACGCTCGCGGCGGAATTGTGAATGCACTATTATTAGCCTCGACTTCCGTATGCCGACACAATTGACGATTCAGCGCCCAGCTGAAGTTGAGGGCGTAGGTCTCCACACAGCGGTCCGCAGCACGGTGCGCCTCTTGCCGGCGCCAGCCGACACAGGTGTCGTCTTCCGCCGCACGGACCTCGACAATTTCGAAATCCAGGCGCACATCTGCAACCTGGCGCGCGTCAGCTATGCCACCAGCCTGATGAAAGACGGCGTGCTGATCTCGACCACCGAACATCTGCTGGCCGCGCTCTATAGCTGCGGCATCGACAATGTGTACGTCGAAATCGACGCGCTCGAACTGCCCATCCTCGACGGCTCCTCACAGCCCTTCATCGAGCTGCTCGAACGCGCTGGCACCCGGCGCCTGCGCCGCCGCCGCCGCTACATCAAAGTCACCAAATCGCTTGAATTTTGCGACGGCGACCGCCGCATCGGCATTTATCCCGCTGACGAGTTTCGCATTCAGTGCTTCGTGGACTACGGCCATCCGGCCATCGGTCCGCAGGACATCGAAATGGCTGTCGATCGCGATGCGTTCAGCACCCAGCTCGCTCCCGCGCGCACCTTCGGCTTCCTCAAGGATTTCGTCGGGCTGCAGGCGATGGGCCTGATTCGGGGCGGTTCGCTAGCCAACGCGATCGTGCTCGACGACGCTTCGGTTCTTAATGGTCCGCTGCGCTTCG
>JASHWB010000014.1 GCA_030044295.1 Candidatus Acidiferrales bacterium | reverse complement strand
CGCATTGGGTTCGCCTGGCAGCCAACGGGTAGCGGAAAGCTCGTGGTTCGGGGCGGCGCGGGCATCTTCTACGACCGGGTTGGCCTAGACAGCGTCGTCCACGCGTACGAGCAAGGATATCCCTATGCAGCCACCTATGATTATTCGTTCCTGAGTCCGCGGTGGTTCAGCGCTACCCTGGCCCAACCGTATCCACTCATACCGCTTGTCTGCATGCCGTCCGATCCCAACTGCAATACGGATTTCGGCCTCGGCTTTGCACCCCGCTATGTCGATCCGACGACGGCGAATAACAACTTCCTCGTCAACGGTCAGCTGCAAGTGAACTCCGGCTTGAGCACTCCCTTCGATCCGAACTCGGTCCATACGCCAATGGTGCGGGAATACAGCCTTGGTACTGAATATGAGTTTTCCCCCGGATGGAGGCTCGACGTCGAATACGTGGGGTCGAGCGGAATCAACTTGCTCGACTACAACCATAATCACAACGGAGCGTTGCTAGCAACGCCCACGAACCAGTTCAGCTATATGTGCACGGGCTCCGGCTCCAGCGAGGTGTGCAACACCTCGAATAACGCCTCGTTCCGGGTTCCATACCAGGGTTACGCAACCGATGGACTGGCGGCATCGGACGATAACGGCTACTCGAATTACAACAGCCTGCAAGTATCCGTCCAGCACCATTTCGCGAACGGTTTCTCCCTTCAAGCGGCCTTCACGTGGGATAAGAACCTAAGCACGGTATTCTTTGGGCCGAGCGCCAACATCAACAATTCGCTTTGCATGAGCTGTCAGTACGGGCAGGCATCCTTCGATCGCCCGAAGCGCTTCGTCCTCAATTACAGCTATGACCTGCCGTTCGGGAAGAGCCAACAAGGATTTATTGGCCACGCCATCGGCGGCTGGAATATCTCGGGAATTACGATCGCGCAGTCCGGCGACCCGCTGACCTTCATCGCTGCAACTGGTAGCACCGCGGCAGCGCAATATGCCAACCTCGACACCGGCGGCGCTTACGGGACGAGCACCACGAGTTACTTGGACGGCGTCTCCACCGCTCAATTTTGCCCCGGGATGGGTCCTAAGAACGTATTCACTTCCGGTCCGATTGAGTCGCGCGTCGGCACCAATTTCGCGAGCGGTCAAGGCTACATAAACATGAATGCGTTTTGCGACGCGCCGTTGGTGCCGTACGGCGACGCTACGGCGACCGCGTACGGAAACAGCGGCGTCGGCATCGCGCTTGGCCCAGGCCAGTTTAACTGGGATGTCTCGCTGGCCAAAAACAACAAGATAACCGAACGAGTCAACATGCAGTTTCGCGCTGACTTTTACAACGCCTTCAATCACCCGCAGTTTGCCGATCCCGGTGGTGCGTCGTTTGGAACAGTCGGTTTTGAGGATGTTGCCAACCCTTCAACAATGGCGATCCTTCACACGAACGTAAACCCGAGGCTGATTCAGTTCGGGCTGCATTTCTTCTTCTAGAGGCTAGATGGAACGCTGATTCGAATCAGGGTGCGAGCTGCGAATGCGGCTCGCGCCGGGATTCTGCGCAGCCGGGCTGGGGCGACTTTCCGGGAACTCTGCCAAAGCTCGGGCCATGCGTGCTCTGCCGGGTCGCCTTCGCAAGTGGCTAATTAAGCGGCGGTAAGGCGCCATTCATGCGCACTTAAGCCTGGTTCAAGACAGGTTAAAGAGCATTTTGTCGTCGTCGAGGACGATGACGTTAGAGCAGCTCTTTATTCGCCGCACCTTCGCCCCAGGCAGAACAATTACCCGTAGTCAGAGGGCGCGCAAGCCGCGATTCTTCCCCACCGCACTCGGGCGCCCGGGCCTAAAAAACGAAAGGGCACAGGATCGATCCTGTGCCCCTAAGAATAAGAAAAAGTTCGGGTTTGCCTATTTCAGTTTGAATCCGGGATCGGGGAGGCCTCGGGCATTTGAAGTTTCGCCTTCGCCAGCGCACGGACGATATTGGATTCCACGGCCTGCTCGGTGGTATTGCGCACGGTGGCCAGTTCGCTGACGAGGAGGAATTTTGCCCGTTCGAGCATTTTCTTCTCGCGGAACGAAAGAGGCTTCGTGCGGCTGAGCGCTACCAGTCCCTTCAGGACGGCTGCAACCTCCATCAGCGATCCGGTGCGCATGCGGTCTGAGTTTTCTTTGAAACGGTGTTTCCAATCGGGATGTGAGCTGGAGCGGCCCTTTTCGAGGTAGGAGAGAACTGCACCAGCTTGCGTGGGGCGGATGATCGCCCGCAAACCTACGTTTTCAATGTTGGTCTGCGGAACCATCACTTTTAGACCGCTCGAAAGAATTCGCAGCATGTAAAACTTCTCTGACTTCCCGTTGACGTAACCGTAACTGATTTGTTCAATAAGCCCAACACCGTGGTTCGGATAAACGACTTTTTCGCCTAGCTTGAAGTCCATAAGTCGAATTTCCCCTCCCCCCGTGAATTACCCGATAAAATTGTAGGTCCTTACAGTGAGCGGCGTCAAGGAATTCTCCGATTTTCCGGGGCAAAAAACTGGGGCAAACGAGCCAGTTTTTCAAGGGTTTGGCATCGGAATTGCCCTATAATTGGGCACGTGCTAATCCTCGCACTCGATACTTCTTCGCCCTCGGGAAGCCTTGCTTTTCTTCGCGATAAGGCTGTAATCGCAGCCGTGGGAACATCATCCGGCGAGATTTACTCTTCGCGTGTTTTTCGCCATTTGGATTTTCTGCTCGGCGAAATTTCCTTGCGTCTCGAGGATTTCGACCTCTTTGCGGTAGCCGCAGGCCCCGGCTCCTTCACCGGACTGCGTGTAGGGCTCGCGGCGGTGAAAGGGTGGGCAGAGGTTTTCGGCAAGCCCATTGCGGCTGTCAGTGCGCTCGAAGCAGTGGCGGCGCAATCGCGGTGCTGCAGCGCGAGAGTGATATCTGTCATGGACGCACGTCGGAGAGAGCTGTATTGGGGTGTTTACACGCGGCGCGAGTCCCAAGGGGACACTCAGCTCGTACTGGAAAACCATGAGATCGCCGGGACGCGTGACGAATTTGTTAGCGCGCTCGCGAGCGGAGAACCCGCGGAAGAAATCACCATCGCTACGCCGACACCGGATGTTGTCGAAAGCACGATCTCTGAACTGCAAAATACGAAATGGCGGCCGCGACGGATTTCGGTTGAGCGCGTGTCGCCCATTCTGGCTCCCGAGATTGGCCGGCTCGGATGGCTTCGCGCGCAAAGAGGCGATCTCGCGGACGCCCTTACGCTGGATGCAAATTACATCCGACGCTCGGACGCCGAACTCCACTTGAAAGGTTCCTCGGGATCTTGAACGCCCGGCCGATCGAACTGCATGACGTGGAATCCATTCTCCAAATCCAATCGGCTAGTCCGGAGGTGGCGCAGTGGACCGCCTGGGATTACAACCGAGTGGCGCGCGGTGAAATGGCAGGATGGGCGGTGGAAGAAGACGGCGAGCTATGCGGTTTCTTGGTGGCGAGACGGGTGGCGAACGACATCGAGATTCTGAATTTCGCGGTGCGGCCGGAGGCGCGGCGTTGCGGCTTCGGAGAAACGCTTCTGCGCCGAGCGCTCCAGTGGGGCGCGGAACTACACGCCGAGAAAGCGCTTCTCGAGGTGCGCGCGTCGAATTTCGCGGCGCTGCAATTCTACGAGCATCGCGGGTTTCAGGTTGTCGGGCGGCGGCCACGCTATTACGTGTCGCCGGCAGAGGATGCACTGTTGCTCTGCGCGGAGATGCGCTGAGCGCAGCGGACCTGCGGAGGATGCGACGTTGCAGCTCCCGCCGCCGAGCGGAGGTTTGCTGTTAAAATTGCGCCGTGTCCACATACGACATAGCGATCATCGGCGGCGGAATTATCGGCGCGTCCACGGCGTTTGAACTCGCCGCGGAAAAACTCCGCGTGATCGTTCTCGACCGCCGGGAGCCAGGGCGTGAGGCATCCTGGGCCGCGGCTGGAATGCTTTCGCCCGCACCCGACTCGCCGCGGGACCTGCCGCTCGCGCCGTTCGCGGTCCAGAGCCTGCGGCTTTATCCACAATTCGTCGCCGCAATCGAAGAATCGGCTGGCAAAGCTACTGGGTACGCTCGCGACGGAGCGATCGAAGTTTTCTTCTCAACGGAGGCAGGCAGCGAGCGCGACGCGCGTCTCCGCGAACTGCGGCAGCTTGGTATCGCGGCTGAAGCAATTTCGGCGGATACCGCGCGTGAGATGGCGGGCGCCACCGGCGCAGAGGTTCACGCCGCTTTATTCCTGCCCCATGAAGGAACTGTCGAGCCTCGCCTGCTAATCGATGCGCTGCTCGCCGCCGCACGTAACCGCGGGGTGGAAGTTCGCGGCAGCTGCGAGGTCTCGAAGTTGGCGCGCGATGGCGACCGGTGCACAGGCGTGGTTGCCGCCGGTGAGAAAATCTCAGCGGCGCATGTGATCCTCGCTGCCGGATGCTTCTCGAGCCAGGTCGCGAGTGAACCATCGCTAAGCGGTCTAGCGCCGACGCGTCCTGTCCGCGGCCAGATGCTCGCGCTGCGCCCCAAAACAGGCGGAGCCGGGTTGCAGCGCGTTGTGCGCTCGCAACGGGGTTACTTGGTGCCGCGCAAAGACGGTCGAATCGTAGCGGGCAGCACTCTCGAAGAAGCCGGATTCGAAAAACAGGTGACCGCCGCGGGAGTTGCCAAAATTCTAGCCGCGACGCTGGAAATGTGTCCGGAACTGGCTGACGCGGAACTGGTTGAGATGTGGGCAGGGCTGCGGCCCGGTACGCCGGACGATTTGCCAATCCTGGGGCCAGCGAATGTTGCCGGGCTCTGGATCGCAACAGGTCACTACCGCAACGGCATCCTGCTGGCGCCCGCGACGGCCAAGCTTTTCCGCGAATTCATCACGGGTTCTAACGTGTCGTTTGACGTGCGACCGTTCTCGCCCTCACGGTTTGCTGGCCGTGAATTGTGGGCGGCACAAACCGCCACTTAGTTCCGCACCTTCGCGGCACTTCGGACTGGTATAACCGGAGGCTGCCCGCTTTGATCTCCCGGCGGGCGCGGCGCTCTAAAACGGACCGGTGTAGCGCTGCGGTTCGCGATTCGGAGGCCCTGGAATCGCGGAAGAAGTGCCGGGACTGGTGAACTGTACTTTATCCGCGTCGAGATAGATGGGGCGGTCAAGCACGGCATCAAGGGTTGTGCCGCGAGGCAACTCGGCCTCCGGCCCGCGCGTCAGCAGAACTTCGGCCAAACCTGCCACCGCTCCGATCCCAGCTCCCATCCCCGCGCCTCGAGCGATATTTCCGGATGCGGCTCCAACCGCGGTGCCGACGCCTGTCGCCTCCACAGTCGTATTTACGACCGTGCCGACATCCGCCGATTTATTGCTGTCGCCTTTGACTCTCCCTTCGCTATCCACCGTCTCGTTGCCACCGGTCCCAGCCGAGCCGCCCGGAATCGCGTTCAACTTGACCATGTACGCGTTGGGTAAAATCATGGCGGTCAGGCGAATCATCAACTCACCGCGCCCGTGAACGCGGCCGGGCCTCTTGGCCTCGGTCACTTCGCCGCTGACGTAGGAACCCGCTGGAATCACCACGCGCCCGTTGACCATCACCGGAAACGACGTTTCGAAGTAAACAGGATCGCCGGGGCGCGCCGTCCGCGTAGAGATCGCGTTATGCAGAACAAGCGGGATGTGCGTGCCTGTCGGAAGTTCGATTTTGGCGGCTTCGCTGTGATCCGCTTTGGGCGAGGACGCGGATTCATTAGCAGGCTGTGCGGCGGGAGCTTTGGCGGACGACTCAGATGGGGTGGCGTTCGCGCTGTTATTGGACGCCTGCGGTAACGGGCCAACCTGCTGCGGTGCAGCGGAGGCGGCTACAGAGATACAGAGCGCCAACGTCATCGTGATCATCGAGGATAGCAAGCACCTGTTCATGAACACCCCCGATCTGCAGTCCGGAGCGGGAATCCTTCTCACGGATGTTTCCCCAGCCACGCGGGATGCCTTGAGGGTAATCCCAACCGCGGCTTATCCGCCAGCGGCGCAGCCGCCCGCATGGGTTATCCGATTCGGCACTCACCGTAGTGCATCACTAGGCACGAAGCGAGCGCGACAGGCGTGCGCCAACCTATACTGGAGATTCGCTTCCAGGGGTCCGTCCCGCATGACTTTGCGGCTGCACACATCGCTTCGCGGCAAGACATTGTTGATCGTTTTCGCGACGATTGTCGGTCTTGTAGGCGGACTTTACATGCTGTCACGCCTGGCTCTGCTCCGCCAGTTTTCAAGCCTGGAAGACGACTTCGCCCGCCAAAACCTGCAGCAAGCCGCCAGCGGGTTATCGAACGAGCTCTCTGCGCTACGGCAGACGACCGATCAGTATGCGGATTTGGGCCAAACGTACTTGAACTTGAAGCGAGGAGACTCCAGGGCGCTAGCTGCGCAGTTTTCCGGTCCTGCGTTCGAGCAAACGCGACTGAATTTCGTCGTGGTATTGGACGATAAAAATCGCCCGCTACTTCAAAAAGGCTTCGATCTCGTCACGATGGAACCCGTCGTGACGCCCGATGGACTGGACGCACAATTCGGGGCTGGCTCCCCATGGATCACGCATGGAGATTCAGCGAAAGACGCGATGGGCATCCTGCGGTTGCCATCCGATTTGGTGATGGTTGCGTCAAGCCCGGTGCTCAACGGCGTGGCGGATGATTCGCGCGCCGGGATTCTTATCATGGGGCGCCTTCTCGATTCCGACGAGATAAACCGCCTGGGCGAAATCACTCGGCTCTCGATCGAAATTCGACCCTTCGACCTGGCGGCAGAAGACGACGGGTTTCGCGCCGCGGCTCGAAGCATCGCCGGCGGCCAGGACAGCGTAATCGATCCATACTCGCCGAGTGAGATGGCGGCGTACCAGCCAGTGATGGATATCCACGGCGCGCCCGCTGCGATCATGCGCGTGGACATGCAGCGAAAGATCTACGGCCAGGGCCAAACCAGCATCGTCCAGTTTCTGCTCCTGTTGCTTGCCACGGGATTTGTATTCGGCGCAGTGATCCTCTACCTGCTGGAGCGCTTCGTGCTATCGCGCGTGGCAGCGCTCAGCGAAGGTGTCGTTAAGATCGGCGCGAGCGGCGGGACGAGCGCTCGACTCCAAACCTCCGGCAAGGATGAATTGGCGTTCCTCGGAAATTCGATCAACACCATGCTCGATGATCTCGAAAAAGGAGAGATCGAGCGGAATCACGAGCGAGCACGGCTCGCGGTGATGCTCGAGAACGTGCCAGCCGTGTTGTGGACCACGGACGCGGACCTTGTGATCACGTCCGCCATGGGCGCGGGGCTGAATGGAGTGGGCCTGCCTTCGCGCGAGGCGGCCGGCTTGCCGCTTCTTGATTTCTTCCGAACGCGCGATCCCGAGTTTCCAGCTATTGCGGCACATCGGAAGGCCCTGGCGGGCGAGCCGACTTCATTTGAGACCGCATGGCAGACGCGTCAGTTTGAGGCGCACGTTCGCCCGCTCAAGAATGGTGGTGGGCCGGTGGAAGGCGTAATCGGCGTGGCGCTGGACATCACCGACCGCGAACGGCTGATGGACCAACTGCGGCAGTCACAGAAAATGCAAGCCGTGGGCGAACTAGCGGGCGGTGTGGCGCACGATTTCAACAACCTGCTGATGGTCGTGAAAGGCCACGCGCAGATCCTTCACGACCGGCTCGCCGATTCTCCTTCGCTGCGCGGGAGCGTCGAACAGGTGGAAAAAGCGGCCGACCGCGCCGCGTCGCTCACACGGCAACTGCTGGCGTTCAGCCGTAAACAGGTGCTGCAGCCGCGCGTGCTGGACATCAATGAAGTGGTGGCCGGCATGATCAAGATGTTCTCGCGCGTGATTGGCGAAAATATCGAGATGACGTTCGTCCCTGGCTCGAATCTGGGGCGCGTAAAAGCCGATCCGGGGCAAATCGAGCAGGTGCTCTTGAATCTGGTCGTGAATGCCCGAGATGCCATGCCCAATGGAGGTCGGCTGACGATCGAGACGGCCAATACGGACCTCGACCGGAGTTACGCGACGCAGCACATCAGTTTTCAACCAGGACCGTACCTGATGTTGACGGTGACCGATACCGGTTGCGGAATGGACGCGGAAACGCAAACGCGAATCTTCGAGCCATTCTTCACCACGAAAGGGCCCGGCAAGGGCACAGGGCTTGGACTCGCAACCGTGTACGGCGTGGTGAAGCAGAGCGGCGGATACATCTGGGTGTACAGCGAAGTGGGCCGCGGAACCACATTCAAGATCTATTTGCCCAGAGTGCTCGACGAGATCGAGCGGGTGTCGGCTGAAGTTGAAAAGAAGGGCGCCGCCACCGGCACAGAGACGGTGCTTCTGGTGGAGGACGAGCAAAGCGTCCGGGAGTTGGTCGGCGATTATCTCCGCACGGCCGGTTATCGCGTTCTGGAAGCGGAAGACGGCGAACGCGCGTTGAAAGCGGCTGCGGACCATCGCGGGCCTATCCACATTTTAGTGACGGACGTGGTGATGCCCCACATGAACGGTTCCCAGCTAGCGACAAAACTAGGGGCCGAGCGTCCGGACATGAAAGTTTTGTTCATTTCCGGCTACACCGACGATACGGTATTTCGACATGGGTTCCTGGAAGGCGGCGTCGCGTACCTGCAAAAACCTTTCAATCTGAAGAGCATTGCCGAGAAGATACGGGACGTGCTCAGCGGGCGGGCGACCGTCGAAGTGGGCCGAGACGCGCCGCAGGAAAAATGAAGCCACGGCAACCACTTGCCTTACACTGATATCTCACAGGGTGCCGTCCACGGCGTTGTATGCGCTCAGATTGCGCTCATGGCTAGTAATCTGCTCACGCTAATCGAAATGAGACGATGAACTCGATGCGAGCATTGCAGAGCCATCGCGCCACACTGGCGCCGCTTTGCAACCTGCTCGTAGTGGGCGCTCTCTTGTCAGGAATAGGCGCAGCGCGGCCACTGCCGCGGCAATCTCGCTCAAGAGCATCCGCCGTGAGGCATGGGGCGACGAAGAGAAGCGACCGCCCTCCGGGTATTGCCCATAAAACGGCGCCAGCGCTGCATCCGGCTGCGATGCGCTCGACGACGACCTCCGGAATAGTGCGGCCACGAACAGCCAGAGAAGTCGCGGTCACTTTTGACGACTTGCCCGCGCCGGCCGACTCCGTGGTGTCTGACGATCCCGCCGCGCTGCAGGCGATGACGGCGCGGCTGCTTGCCGAATTGAAGCAATACCGAATTCCCGCCATCGGCTTTGTCAACGAAGACAAACTCGACCGCGGCGAGTTCTCTCAACGTGTCCAAATCCTGAAAATGTGGGTGAATGCCGGGTTTCCTCTCGGCAACCATACCTACTCGCACGCG
This sequence comes from Candidatus Acidiferrales bacterium, assembly GCA_030044295.1. Lineage (GTDB taxonomy): Bacteria > Acidobacteriota > Terriglobia > Acidiferrales > UBA7541 > Palsa-295. The sequence continues at coordinate 561 of JASHWB010000014.1, read as the reverse complement.
GATCTCGATGCAATTCCACTGGCCGCCTACGAAGTGGATTTCTTGCGCGGCGAAGCGGTTACGGAGCCGCTGCTGCGCTCCAAGGGAATGCGCGAGCGTTACTTCCGCTATCCGTTTTTGGACGTGGGCGCTACGCCGGGCGCCGAGCGCGCGTTCAAAAGCTTTCTCGCACGGCAGGGATACGCCGTCGCCCCGGTGACGATTGACAATCAGGAATACATGTTCGCGGCGGTTTACGCACATGCGATGGCCGCGGGAGATACGGCGACGGCGGATCGCGTGGCGGCCTCGTTTTTAAGCTACATGAACGACATTTTTGACTACTTCGAGAAGTTCTCGGCTCAAACGCTCGGATATGAACCGCGGCAGGTGCTGCTGCTTCATGCCGACGAGCTGGACACGGACGAGTTGGGTGACCTAGTGAAGATGATTCACGCCCGAGGGTACAAGTTCATTACGCTGCGGGACGCGCTATTCGATCCTGCCTACCGGCTGCCGGACCGATACGACGATAGTGTCGATGGCGGCGTCTCGTGGGTGGAGCATTGGGCGTACACGATG
>JASHWB010000203.1 GCA_030044295.1 Candidatus Acidiferrales bacterium | reverse complement strand
CGAGGCTTCTTCTATCACTGGGCGAACATCAACACGGCCGAGCGCCAGTTCGATTCCGAGGTTTCGTCCATTGACACGGCAATTTTGCTGTGCGGTGTATTGACTTGTCGGCAGCATTTCAAGGAATGGGAGATCGAGGAACTCGGGCATTTGATTTTCGACCGTGTGGAATGGACGTGGCTTTCCGAGGATACCAGCGTCTTATCTCACGGCTGGACGCCGGAGACCGGATTTCTGCCGAGCCGATGGAGCGATTACAGCGAACTGATGATGATGTATCTGCTGGGGCTAGGGTCGGCAACATACCCGCTGCCCACAGATAGCTGGGACGCGTGGAAGCGCGTGCCGTTCGTTTACGATGACATTCGCTATATCGGGTCATTTGCGCCACTTTTCATTCATCAGTATTCGCAAGCATGGTTCGATTTTCGCGGTCAACACGACCGCTATGCCGACTATTTTCAAAACTCGATTCTCGCCACCGAGGCTCACAAGCGGTTTTGCCTGGACCTCCACAGCCAGTTTTCCGACTATTCCAACGAGCTGTGGGGAATTACCGCATCCGATTCCGCGAATGGATACGTTGTTTGGGGTGGGCCCCCGGCTACTGGCCCGATCGACGGGACCGTCGTTCCGTGCGCAGCGGGAGGCTCTCTGCCATTCCTGCCGCAACAGACAGTTCAAGTGCTGCAAACCATCAAAGACAAATACGGCAAGCGCGGTTGGTGCCGCTACGGATTTGTCGACGCGTTTAACCCGCTAACGAACTGGTACGATACCGACGTGATCGGAATCGATACAGGAATCACCATGGTCATGGCCGAAAACGTGCGCTCCGGATTCGTCTGGGACACTTTTATGAAGAACCCAGAGGCGAAACGAGGGATGCAGCGCGCCGGCTTTCAGCCGAATGGCCCGGGCTATCAATTCAACGGGTGAAAGAGCGGCGGCTCCCGGCAACCTTCACTTGAACTCCAGCAGTACGAGCCCTTGAGGAGGGATGGCGATATTCAGCCTTCCATTAGTGAAGTTCGTCTTTTCAGGAAGAGGCAGTTCCGCGGCGTGCCAAAGCTGATCAATCTGTTTCGGAGTGGGATATACGGGGCTGCCCATATCCGCATAAGCGTTGAGCAAAGATCCGTGTGAGGCGTCGAGTCGCGATACTAGCACTTGAGTTTTCGTACTCGTTCCATCGAGCGCGATCATTACGGACTTCGGCTTGCCTTTTTGCTCAGGCAAAAAAAGGTTCCACACGGCCATTACTAGCGTGCCGTCTTTTCGTCGCGTCAGCAGCGCCGAATCGGAATCGAGTGCGATCCGAACGTCGCCAAGTTTATGAAGAAGTTTGAACGCGTTGAACGAAGGTTTGGGCAAATTGTCCTCGGCGATCAGTCCGTACCCACCATAGAGCGGCTTCTTTACGATGCCTTGTTCTTCGAAAACATCGGAAAACGTCCAGTACGACATCATGTCGGTAAGGCCATCGCATTCCCGAATTGTGTTGGCGATCCATGGTCCCATGAAGAGCGAATCTGTAACATCCGGTTCATTCTTATAGCTCGCGTTGTACTCGCTCCAAATGATCGGCAGATCGGGGAGTGCAGACGCCTTTACCTCGCGGTGAACCTTTTGGGCGGCCCGACAGACCATCTCCGTACGGGATACTGGTTCGCTCGTGCCTAGCACATTTTCCGGCGAGTCGTTTCCGTACACGTGGGTGGAAACGAAATCCACGGGCACGTGTTCGCTGACCGCGTGCTGAATGAAACTATCAATCCAGGCGGCTTGAGCCGTTGCGGGTCCGCCCACGCGCAGGCGCGGGCTTACGGACTTGAGCGCGCGCGCAGTGACGTCATACAGGTGATAGTACGATTGCTGCTTGGGGTCGCCTGCCCAAAAGTCCAAGTTCGGCTCATTCCAAACCTCAAAATACCACTGCGACACTTCGTCGATGCCATAGCGCTGGACCAAGTGGTGCGCAAAGTGCGCTATCAAATCCGCCCATTTGTTCCAATCCTTTGGGGGCGAAACGATTGGGTGATACCAAAAGGCCTGCTCGATCGGCCGTTCCGCTAAGTCCCTCGGCATGAAACTTAATTCGACGAATGGCCGCACGCCGTTCTTCAGCAAGCCGTCGTAAATCTGGTCTACATACGAGAAGTTGTAAACGGGGTTGCCGGCGGCATCCTCGTCATACAGTCCAACGTCTCGATCAAAAATTCCATGAAAGCGAATATATCGGAAGCCAGTCGCCTCTCTAACCTCTCGCAAATCCTGGCGATAAGCGGCACGCAAGCTCAGGGTGGCACGACCCGAACCGAACATTTGCTCCCAAAAGTGAGGGAAGGGATGGCTGGGAGCGTGAAGATCGACGTGGATGGTTTCATTAGGGCCAGCGGTCGTATCGTCGGTTTGACGGGGCATCGAGGATGTTCTCGCGGGGATCCATGGAGCCGCCGTAAGGGACGCGAGAAGTGCTATGGCACCGGCAAGAACCGCCAGATAGCGAGGCCTCACGCGCAGTGCCTTTCCCGCGTCGACTGGATTGTTGACGCTCCGCAATCAGAAGAATTAGGCCGCAGATTTCGCTGATTCGGTAGATGCTCCGGCCGGCCGGAAGGCTTCCACAATTTCCTGTTCCCACGCTGGAAGAACCCGCGGCGCTTTCTCGTATAGCACGCGTTCCGCAGCGGCCACCCTGGAATCAGCGTGAAAGCGCCGCTGCATCGCGAAGTCGCACAACGCGTTTGAAATGGCCACGAGGCTCATTCCCTGATGATGGGCCATCCAGGTCCGAACGACCTCGTGCTGTTTACCTTGCGCCACCCGGCGCGGCGTGAAATCGATCGCGTCGTAGAATCCGTAAGCCCCAAGCCAGCCGAGTTGCTTCATTTTGGCGAGGTTGCGGGCAGCTGCAACTGGCTCAACCATCATCGCCAGAAACGTAGCGTACGGAGCGACAACCAGATCGCTTGAATATTCGTCCCGGTGCAAAGCCAGAGTTGGGACGCCGAACGCATGGTACACGTAGTGGCCATCCGGCGTGTATTCGTTGCAGGCGCACTCGGACACCCCCCAAGGAATGCCGCCCTTTTCGTCTGCGAATTTCCGCTGCACCCGAACCGCCGTTCTGGCGCTCCGATCGAGCAATGAATTCCGGTGCGAGCGCGTCCACAAGCAGGGCATCAGATACTCGAACATCGTTCCCGCCCAGGAATACAGGGCGGGCTCGCCATCGTGGGATCCGTGGAATCTACCGAGGCGAAACCACGTTTTATGGGGAATCGAGCCTTGCGCGATACCGCCAAACGCGGCAGAGCGTGCCTCTGATGGAAGCAGATCATAGTGCCATTTGCTGATGCAGCCGGCATTCGCATCGTATCCAATCGCAAGCATCTCGCGTTTATCATCGAAAAAAATGCCGAAGTTCATACCATCAGCCAAAGACTCGGCCGCGCGCGCAATGCGCGACAGGCGATCGCCTATCGCCTTCGCGGCAGAGCCGGCCCTCTCTAGATCCCTCAAAAGCCGAACCGCCGTGGTGCGCACTTGGCTGGGTGCATCAGATGCAGTAAGTCGACGAACAGCCTTCTCTAGTGTCGCGTATGCTTTCGGGCTGGACTCAAGGGTTAGATCCGATAGCTGCGGAAGGCTCGTAATGCCCACGCGTTCCCGGATTTGGGCATAGTCGGGAAGCAGCCACGGTGCGAATTCTCGAGCGTTTCCCACGAGCTGCTTTACGCGAGACTGCAGCTCGCTAGTCCACCAACGTACTTCATCCCCAGCGGCCGATCCCGCTACTTTTTCGGTGAAGATAGCCATGTCGAGGTCGAGTGTCGCGTATTTCTCGAACGCGTCCGGCATTTCCATCGACAAGGCAATTATTCGTTGCCGCAGGTCGTCTATAGCTGGCCGCAACTCGTCGGTATCCGGCTGATCTTGAATGATTTCCTCGAGCAGGTCCACGTGATCGTGAATGCTCCGCCAAGCGAGGGGCCGAATAAGCGCATCTCGGGTCATGTCCCGGCAGCCTTCCTTCAGCGTCCATAGACTGCAAAGGAGGTTTCCATTATCTACGGTCGACACAAAGAGGGGTTGATCCGGCTGCAGCGTGTGAGTGGAGTACCAGTTATAGAGCTGGCCCTCGCATTTTGGCATGCGCTCAACGGCTTCGAATGTTTTTTCCGTAACATCGGCAAGTTCATTCGCAGAAAGATGGCCCAAATCGTAAGCTGCCAGCCGTGCGTTCAACAGCAGCCCAAGATTTGTGGTCGATATGCGATGGGCTATTAGTGACGGGGTTTCTTGCAAGAGGTCTGGTACCAGCCAGTTTTCCTCAGCGGTGCTGAACTCGCGGAAGAACCGCCATGTGCGTAGGCCAGCGTTTCGAATGAGAGCACGATCGGAATCATCCAGCGCCGATTGATGCGGGCCGGACGGCTGATCGAGCCAGCCGATCAGCTTAGGCAATGCCGCCCAAATCGCGAGGAACGGTATCGATACCACGATAGCCTCAGGACTAAACACCGCAACCAGGATCCCAATCGCTATGGGCAGCAGCGCGCTGATGCGAATATAGCGGTCGACGCGATGCGTGCCTCGACTGTCCGATTCCGCAGCCGCTGCCGTTTCCCACTCCAGCATCCTGCTGTGCGTGACTTTCATGCGCGCCAAGGTTCGAAGGGCAGCGTCAAGCTCAACCAGAGCTTGGTAGCAGAGGAATGCTATTCTGAGAAACATCCGCTCATGACTCGATTTGAAGTCTTCAAGGGATGTTTTCCAAAAATCGAGCGAGAGCAGATCGCGCCCTGCATTCGCGATTCCTAGAAAGAACCGGAAGTACACAGGAAGGAACAAGACGGCGACCACAATAAGGGTCCATCGAAGCGCATCTTGCGGCATGGCAAACCAGGCGTACAACAGTGCTGCGAAAATGCTCGCGTCCGTTAACCCTCTGCGTAAGTTGTCGAAAATTTTCCACCGGGATACGTGACTGATCGGATTGCTCGCGATCCGGCCGGCGGCATCCCGCACACGGGAGAAAAGCCAGGGGCTGACCTGCCAATCGCCTCGCATCCAGCGATGCTTTCGGCGATTCAGGGCACTAAAACTCGATGGATAATCGTCGACGACCTCCACGTCACTCAACAGTCCGGCACGCGCGTAAGCGCTCTCGATAAGGTCATGGCTGAGAATCGAATCGCACGGCAGCCGGTTGTCGAGTACCTTCTGGAATGTGTCGAGCTCGTAGATCCCTTTTCCACTGAAGATGGCCTCTCCGAAAAGGTCCTGGTAAACGTCGGAAACCGCTCGCGTGTAGATATCCAGCCCGGTTTCTCCGGAGAACAACGCGGCCAAACGAGACCGATGCGCGGATTGGACGCTGATTTCCACGCGCGGCTGAAGAATTCCGTAACCTTCAACCACGGTATTCGAGCGAGAATCAATTACAGCTGCGTTTAGCGGGTGAGCGAGCGCGCCGATCATGCGGTGCGCCGAGCCCGGCGGCAGTTGCGTGTCCAGATCGAGGGTGATTACATACCGAATGCCGGAGAGTGCGGGGATGTTCCCCGTTTTGAGCGAAAACGCATCTTCTTGACCCATTAGGAACCGGTTGAATTGAAGGAGCTTTCCACGTTTCCGCTCCCAGCCCATCCAAAGACCTTCGCGGCTGTTGAACGAACGCGAGCGATGAAAGTGAAAAAACGATCCGTTCTTTCTGCTGCCGTAAGTCTGGTTTAGTTCTTCGACGAGTTCAGAGCAAAGTGCGGCCAATTCGTCCTTTTCGTCGAATTGCTCGTGAGAATCCGGCGGATCGGTAAGCAGCGCGAAATGCAAATTCCGATCCCGGTTTCCCAGAAAACGGATCTCCAGATCTTTTACGGCCTTTCTCGTTTGAGCTTCGCTCGTAAGGAGAATCGGAACGGCGACGATCGCGGCGCAACGACTGGGAATCCCTTCGGAGAAATCGAGTTTCGGCAATTTCTTCGGAGTCAGGAGCGAAGTCACCGTCGTGTTCGTAATCATCACGGCGGATTCCAGCACCGCGAGCAAAAGGGCAAGCGCCGCCCATGCGGCGGAGGGCCGTGAGCCAAACAGCCACAGCGCGGCCGCCAGTAATACAAGAGCGCAAACCTCAATGGATACGAAGTAGAGGTAATCGGGGGATCGGAGGGCAAAGCTTCGAATTTTCTCCGAGAAACCTGATCGATAACCGATTCTCTGCTTCAGCGTTTCTTGGCCCTCGCCAACCAGGTAATATCCGACGTGCGTTCTACGTTCTTTAGCTCGAGCGGTGAACTGGTCGAGTCTCTGAGCCTGCCTTGCCAAGACGATGGCTTCCTGCGCGACCTCGGCCTCGCTATACGCTGAACGATTGGCCATTTTTGCCACCGATGCGCGATACGCGTCACGGCTCTCAAAATCCATGCGACCGTAGGTTCCCAGAGGATCTGATTTAAGAATTTTGTCGGTTTGATCGATTTCTTCGAATAGTTCCTTCCAATCCAACTCCAGTACGGTTCGAAGGCTTTCAGCACAGCGGCGAAGCCTGCCAGAACTCTTGGTTGTGAGCATGCCCAATTGCGCCGAGGATTGTTTCTGCAAGTGCTCACTTACTTCGGCGATCCGCTCCAGGAGAGCAAACTCTAGATACGCCCGCAGGTTCCACAGTTCTTTCATCTGCAGCGCCGAGCTCTCCTGGACCGCCTGGGCGAAGACTAAAAACCGAGATTCGGTGAAATTGTCGTCAGTTGCATCCAAAAGACTGGTAGAGAGAGCATAAACACGGGGAATGATGATTCTCGGCACCCGCGAGCGAACGCACGGAAGCACCGTCTTTGAACGAAACGCTTGCCGGCACTCGCGCGACGCCGTGCGGATGGCCATCAAATGGCTCAGGAACGCCGAACAATCACCCTTCAGAGGCGTGCCAGAAGCGATCAAGTCCTGAAGACGCTCAACGAAGCGGCCGATTTGCTTGGACGCCAGCGCCAATCTTTCCGCGAAATGTGCGTGCATATCAGCGGCGGGCATCAAGCTCCAGGACTGTGTCGAGTGAAGCGCGCCGGCGCGCAGCATGTCATGCCCGGGCGTTGCAGATAAGTGCGGTACGGCTGCTGGCGACAGATCGGGCCGCGAACCGGAGTTGTTGCCCCCCGGAAGCTCAGGAGGAAGAATCGACGGGGAATTCATTGGGGATTGTGGTGCTGTCGCCATTTTAAGTCCCTGACCTCATTTGTAATTGGCAGCCTGCAATTCGAACATTTCCGCGTAACGCCCGCCGAACCTGATCAGGTCGTCGTGAGGACCTTGTTCCGCGATGCGACCGTCCTCCAGCACTAAAATGCGGTCGGCCATTCGAACAGTGGAGAAACGGTGCGAGATCAGAACCGACATCTTCTGCGCGGTCAGATCGGCAAAACGCTGAAACAGGTCGTGTTCTGAACGCGCATCCAATGCTGCAGTTGGCTCATCGAGGATCAGCAATTGCGCGTCTCGTAAGTAGGCTCTGGCCAAGGCGATCCTCTGCCATTCGCCGCCCGAAAGCTCCACGCCGCCCTCGAACCGTACTCCGAGGGTTTGCCGCAGGCCCCGGGGCAGTTTCCGGATTACTTGCTCGGCGAAGCTCTTCTGAGCAGCCGCCCGGATGCGTACCTCGTCATCGCAATGCTCTATGCGTCCAAAGCCGATGTTTCTTCCTGCCGTCATCTCGTAGCGAACGAAATCCTGAAAAATAACCCCGATTTCGCGCCACAGATCTTCCAGGTCGTACTCGCGAATATCGACTCCATTGAGCAGGATTTGGCCGGATGTAACTTCGTACAGGCGAGTCAAAAGCTTAACGATTGTGGTTTTACCCTGTCCATTTTCGCCGACGAGCGCGATCCGTTCCGAAGGCCGAATCCTGAAATTGATATTGTCCAGAACAAGGCGCGAACTGCCTGGATAACAAAACGAAACATCGCGGAATTCAAAGCCTCCGGAGATCGGGCGGGGCACGCACAGTGCGTTCGGCTTTGAAACGACCTTTGGCCTCATGGCGAAAAAGTCCAGCAGGTCTGCCATGAAAAGTGCCTGATCGGCGATCTGGGAGAACGTGGAGAACAACTGCTGAATATTGGTGCTCGCGCCAGAAATGGCGCCAGCCAGCATCACGAGCGTACCAATGCTCAGCGCGCCGAGGATCGTTTCATAGATGACGTATGCATACGTTCCGTAATAACCGGCAGTGCCCAGCAAGGTGAGCAACGCGCCGGCCAGCAGCTTGCTTTTGGCAAGCGACACGTTCTGGTCGTGCAGAGCGTCCGAAATTTGCGCATAGCGCCTTACGAAGAACGGACCTAGCCCGAACAGCTTAAGTTCTTTCGCGCTTTCTTTGCTGCCGCCGAGAATGCGTAGATACTCCATCTCGCGTTTTGCCGGGGTTTGCTCGAAATTCAGCGAATAGCCCAAGAAGGCGAAGTGCGTCTCGCCAAGGAATGCCGGTATCACGCAGACGATCAGTCCAAGGAACAGCAGCGGGGAATACTCGATAATTGCGGCAGCCAAGCTGACTGTCGTAATAAATTGCTGGAACAAGCGCCCGGTTGCCTGAATCATTACGATCCGGTCGGTCCCCTGGACCCGGGCGCGTTCCATCTTGTCGTAAAAAACCGGATCTTCGTATGAGCTCAGGTCCAGCTTGGAGCCGTGCTCCATGATTTTGGTGCTGATGAAGCGGGCGTACTTGTCTGCCAGCACCGTATCGCAGAAGTCGATCCCTCGCGAAAGGACGGTTCCCAGGGCGGCGAGCCCAAATTCCAAAATGACCAGCCACCAGAAGTAGTGGGGTAACGCTTGCCTGTGATACGTGATCGCGTCGATGATGGACTTGGTCACCCACAACATCGCGAGCGGCAATAGTGCGGCGACCGTGCGGACGGCAAGTTCAGCGATAACGACGCCAGGCGCGGCTTCCCAGACCAGCTTCGCCAGTGGGCGGAAGTTGTTCAGCGCCTTAATGCGCTCGCGCCACTTCGGGTTGACTTGTTGTGATTTTTCAGCCATTCCGCCAAAACCTGCGACGCTGATTTGCTATCTCGCGCAACTGCCGGCTCTCAGTTCTGACTTCGAGGGGCGTACCTTCGACTCTGCGATGAGCTCTTCGAAAGCGCGTTTTCGGCCCATTGAATAACTTCCTTTGACAATCGACTCGCAGCGGCTGTGTTCGAGCTACCCGAGCCTCCAACCTGTGGCAAATCGCAAGAGCAACAGCAAGTCAACTGCGAGCGCCTCGCTCCAACTACGACATTAATATACGCACGTCGCATGCCAGTCATTTTTGCGGGTAAACTTAAGAAACTAAGATAATTATCGTGGGCCTTAGATGGTCTAAGCATATGCTTTTTGCTCGCCGCCCCGCAATTTATTCAGGGTTCGGCGGCACTGCCGAAGGCAGCGCCCGCCAGGCACAAAAAGCTGCCTGCGCGCGGCTCGTGTCGACGGTCCGAGGAACGGGAGGGGAGGCTAGGCGGGCAAGTGGTCGCTAGGCCGAAATTCGTCCGAGGGGAGGGGAATCTCGGGCATTCGGGGCGACTGTTTGGCAACGGGAATAGAGGAAGGGACTGGCAACGAGAAATCCGGAAACAGAACCGCATGGAACCTGTAAGGTTGCAGCTCAGATTGGATCACGCGGACCGGAACCCCTGCCGACT
>JASHWB010000202.1 GCA_030044295.1 Candidatus Acidiferrales bacterium | reverse complement strand
TCAGTTTTGGAACCATGGAGATATCGAAATAGTCGAGCAGGTCCCAAGCCAGCACGCCGTGAAAGTTGCTTTCTTTGTAGCCCAGCGCAACTTCCAGGAATTTGTCGACCAGCGTTTCCTGCGAAACCGGCTCTTCCCCTGCGGCTGGCACCAGCCGTAGCCGCTCCTCTTCCGTCGTCAGGAATTCTTTCCACGTGCGGAGCAAATCTTCGCTCGAGAGCCGAAAACCTTTTTCCAAAAAGAAGTTGATGGTCGATTGCGCCGCGGAGCCCAGATCGAGAATACGCGCCTGCGGAATATCACTCAGCAGCCACAAAAACTCTTTCAGGCTATTGGAGGTTCGCGTATTAGGGGAAGAATCGGACACGGCGGTTGGCCCAGGTTTTGGCGCCGCGGTGCTCGACGCACCTATGCCCGGCTTTCCCGGCGCGCTGCTGCGCGTGGGCAAATTGCCTAGCCGAGTCTTCGCCGTCCAGTTCATCGGTTCCGCTACTCTGCTTCCACGTGAACGCCCACGGGATTCAGTGACTCCGCATCGCTGCTCGAGTCCGATGAAGCGGCCGTCGCCGTAGCCGGCTTGCTCCGCGTCACTTCCACTTTCCCGCGGAACCGCGCTCCGTCGTCGATTCCAACGCTCGGCGCTGCAATCGCGCCTTCCACCTGGCTCGACGCGCCAAGTCGCAATCTCGCCTCGGCTTTCAGGTTCCCCTGCACCGTCCCGTTTATCACGATCTCCCGGGCCTCAATATCGGCCTGCACTTTGCCCGTCGGACCCACGGTAACGCGCGCACCGTTGATGCGTAGCTTCCCGCTCGCCTCTCCGTCTAGCACCAAATCGCCGTTTCCCGAGATTTCACCACGGATTTTCAGTCCCGCGCCGATGCGCGACGAGCCTGAGGAAACCGGGTCCGCTGTAAATCGCGGCGTCGAACCGACCGGCGATGGCTCAAAATTAGGCTGCTTGGGCTGGACCGTATTCTGAACCTGCGTTCTGGCAGGCATAGGACTCGGAGCGTTCGATTCGTCCGAAGATGGCTTGGCCTCTGGTTTCCGCCACATAGGATTCCTCCTCCCCAGGGTCCCCGGCGCACCGCCTTTGTGCGCGAGGGCTATCGCAGACATTGCTGATTAACGCGGCGAAGCGCGTGCCTACTCTGCGGTGATCAAAAACATAGTATACCCGCCGAAGGCTGTAAATGCTTCTAGGTTGGACTGGTGCCGAAAGGATACCGCGCGCCGGTTCCCACCCAACCACGCAAACCGGACCTCGGTGTGATCGTGCGCGCGTCTTGATGCCGCAGCTCCCACATGGCCACGATCATCCCGGCGCTCTCGTGAAAGAATATCTTTATTCCGCGCCGGGTCTGCCACCAGGCGTCCGGATTGTAGTTGACGTCTTGCGCCGAAAGCACCCTTAGCTCCGTTCCGGCAGGTAACACTCGCGCCAGAATGTAACGCGCCCTTCGCGTGTGGTAATTCGACGTGACCACGAGGACCCGTTTCCACCCATGCGACGAAATAAACTGCCCAATCGCTTCCGCTTCCTCGCGCGTGTTCTCTGCCCGGTGCTCCAGCGGCACGATGGCGCTCGCGGGAACGCCGCGCTCCAGCAGGTCGCGCTGCTCGAGTTGCGCGATGCTGGCGTAAGGACGCAAATAGCGGCCGCTCGCAATGATTCGCGGCGCCCAGCCCTCCCGCAACACCGCCGCCGCTCGATTCGCACGATCACCTTCATAATTATCGTCGCCTAGGATCACAATCGCGTCCGACGCCGCCGGACCGTCGTCCACCACCCAGAAATTGCCGGCCAGCCGCATCAGCGGGTGCCGCACCAGGTAAATCGCAAAAATGAAGCAGGCCAGAAAGAGCAGAAAAACCAGCCGAAAGAAGATTCCCCCCCGCTCGCGCGTCTCCTGCTCTTGGCGCCGATTCAGCCTCATGTTTCGGGATCTATCTGGCGCAATCTTTCCGCCGCCTGCTCGGGAAAAGTCCCGTTGAAATAGACTTCCTTCAAGCTGTATGACTTGCTGCGCGCCGCCATAATAGGGAGAACTTCGATATGCCAGTGATAATCGCCGGCGATCGTGCGCCAGTATTCGGTTAATTCGCCTTTGGTTTGCAGCGTGCTCGGCGACGTGTGCACCACCAGGTGATAATTCGGCGAGACTTTCGCCAGCCGGCGCAAGATCCGCCGTAGCAAGCGCGCCAGCTCGCGGCGGTTCTCGCCCGGCAAAACTGCTTCGAATTGATGGTTATGCACGCGCGGCATCAGCCACGTTTCAAATGGCACCCGCGAGGCGTAGGGGCAAAACGCGTAATAATCGCCGGCGCTATCCACCACGCGAGCTTGCTGCCGGATTTCCTGGCGCAGGATGTCGCAGAAAACGCACCGCTCCCGCTGCCGGTACCAGTCCCGCGCCGCGCGCAACTCGTACAAAACGCGCCGTGGGACGAATGTCGTCGCCGCGACTTCCGAATGCGCGTGTGGCCATTCCTCGCCCGCTGCCGCGCCGTGATTCTTCAGCACCGTTATGTACTTGAATCGGGCGTCGCGTTTCAAGTCCGCGATCCGGGCCGCGTATGCTTCCAGCACACGCTCGATTTCTTCGTCGCTCAGCTCTGTCAGCGGCCGTTCATGGCTCGACGTCTCAACGATGATTTCGTGAGCGCCGACCGCTTCCATGCGGTCGAAAATTCCCTCCGCGCTGCGGCTGGGCTCTCCTTCCACGCGGTAAAACGGCCGGAAATGCGGATAAACACGCACTTGCGGCGCGCCCTGCAACGGCAAATCGAGCAGCGACCGGGAATCGCTCTGAATCGCGAGGCACAGCGGACACGGCGACTCGCGCTCGCTCGCGCGCTCCGCCTGTCCGATCACCACCCAGCTGCGCGTTATGGGATCTTTGCGTAGTTCCATCTCAATTGGAAAAATTTTCGACTGTCATCTTATACCGGAAGGATGGATCCTGCATTCGAACTTCGCGCGCCGCACGCTTCCACTCGCCTTTTTTATTTCGACTGCTCCGATCTTCCGGCCCTCGAATTTGCGCGCGATAAACGGCTATTCGGTTACACTGCGCTGCAATGCCGCTAGCTACGCGAGCCGCGAGCACAGCCCCAGGAACGAAGGCGTCCGCCAAGCTCACTCTGCTCCCCATGATCGCGGCAACTTATTTCATCGTCGCCGGCGGACCATACGGGCTCGAAGACATCGTCCAAAAGACCGGCTACGGCGCCGCGCTCGCGATCCTCGTGGTAACGCCGCTGCTTTGGAGCGTGCCCTCCGCGATGATGGTCAGCGAGCTCGCCACGTCCATTCCTGAAGAGGGCGGCTTTTACATTTGGGTTCGCCGCGGCCTCGGGCCGTTCTGGGGCTACCAGGAAACGTGGCTGTCGCTCGCGGGAAGCGTCTTTGAAATGGCGCTCTATCCGAATCTGTTCGTAGATTACATCGGCCAGCTCGCGCCGCCGCTCGTCGCCGGCCATCGAGGGCTCGCGCTCGGATTCGGGATGATCGCGCTTTGCACTCTCTGGAATCTGGTCGGCTCGCGCGCTGTAGGCGAAGGTTCGATCTACCTGAACGTGGCGCTGCTGTCGCCCTTCGCGGTGCTGATCGGTTTCGCCCTCTTCCATTCGCATCCCGGCATTCCACACGCCGCTCCGCTGTACCACGCCGACTTACTCGGCGGCGTTTTGATCGCCATGTGGAACTACATGGGGTGGGACAACATGTCCACTATCGCCGGCGAAGTGGATGATCCGCAGCGGACTTATAGCCGCACT
>JASHWB010000201.1 GCA_030044295.1 Candidatus Acidiferrales bacterium | reverse complement strand
AAGGCGCACGGGCAATTGATCGTCCGGCACAGGAACGATTCCGTCCTTCGCGCAATGCACCACTGGGATCGGAGTACCCCAATAGCGCTGCCGCGAGACGCCCCAATCCTTCAAACGATACGTCGTCTCGGCGCGCCCGAAGCGACCAGCGTCGGCGTCCGAGGCCATTTTCTCGATGGCCTGCTCGGAGTCAAGCGCGGAATATTTTCCTGAATTCACGAGCCGGCCGTAATCCGTGTAGGCCTCGGTCATGCGCTCGGCGTGCAACGGCTCGCCCACAAGCGGCTGCACCACCACTTTAATCGCCAAGCCGTATTTCTTCGCAAATTCGAAATCGCGCTGATCGTGGGCAGGCACGCACATCACCGCGCCCGTCCCGTATTCCGCGAGGACGAAGTTTCCCACCCAGATTGGCACCCGTTCACCTGAAAATGGGTTCACTGCGAAGCGGCCGGTGAAGAAGCCTTCTTTTTCGGCAGTAGCGATGTCGGCGGCTTTGGTGCTGCGCTGTAGCATGGATTTGATCTGCGCGTCCAAGTCCGTGCGTTCCTGAGAGCCTTCGAGCAAACCACTCATACGCGGGTGGCCTGCGGCAACGACAAGCGCCGAAGCGCCGTAAATCGTGTCAATTCGGGTAGTGAAAACTTCGATGCCCAGATTCGTGCCATCAACCGCAAATTTCACGCGAGCGCCGCGCGATTTGCCGATCCAATTCTCCTGCATCAGCAGGACGCGCTCCGGCCAGCCGCTCCGCAGCTGCTCCATGTCCTTGAGCAGCTCGTCTGAGTACTGCGTGATGCGCAGAAACCATTGTTCAAGTTCCTTCATCTCGACCCGAGTGGTTTCGTGGCGCCAGCAGAAGCCGTCGATCACCTGCTCGTTGGCCAGCACGGTGGCGCATTCGGGACACCAGTTGACCTTGCTCTTCTTTCGGAAGGCGATGCCCATTTCCAGCATGCGCAGGAAAAACCACTGGTTCCAGCGATAGTATTCCGGTTCGCAGGTAGAAATTTCGCGCTGCCAGTCGTAGCTAAATCCGAACCGCCGCAGCACACGACGGAACTCACGGATGTTGGCGTTGGTCCACTCGCGCGGGTGAATTCCAGCCTTGATGGCGGCATTTTCGGCAGGAAGGCCGAAGGCGTCCCAACCCATGGGATGAAGGACGTTGTAACCGCACATACGCTTGTAGCGGGCCACCGCATCCCCGATGGTGTAGTTGCGCATGTGGCCCATGTGCAGAGTCCCCGAAGGATACGGCAGCATTTCGAGGACGTAGTATTTCGGACGGGTCGAATCGCCGTCGATCGCACGGAATACGCCTTTTTCCTCCCACACTTGCTGCCACTTCGACTCGATTCGCTGCGGCTCGTATTCCGCCACTATGATCTCCGGTGAATAAACCCTGGCGCGATGCTCGGTAGCATGCGGTCAGTAGCGCGCGGAAATGTGTTTCGCTGTTACCCGCCGCGCTCGCCTGACATTCGTTGGTTTGGAGGCGTTTTTGGTGCCTTTGTTTTTTGCGAGCGGCTTTCCGGCCAATTTCCAAAGGACAGCAACATTCCGCCCGTCGTCGCCTGGCTGATCAATCGGCGTCTCCAAAATGAAAGCGCGCCCGTTCAACAGCGGATGAGCCAAAATCCGCGCGAACGCCTCCGCGCCGATTTTACCCTTGCCGATGTGCTCGTGGCGGTCCACGCGCGAGCCGAGTGCGGTTTTTGAATCATTCACGTGCACGACCGCAACCCGCGCTAGCCCAACGGTGCGGTCAATATCGCGCAGCGCGGCCTCCAATCCTTCCGCTGCGCGGACATCCCAGCCAGCTGCAAAGGTATGCGCCGTATCGATACAAACGCCAACCGGCAAATCGGGGCAGGCGTCGATAATCGCTTTCAACTCCTCGAATCTAGATCCGATCGAACTTCCTTGGCCCGCCGTATTTTCGAGCAGAATCCGAAGGCCGCCCAGCTTCAAACCGCGCGCGGCTTGGCGCAAACCGTGCGCTATCGCGGCGATACCCTCTTGGACATGCCCATCGCAGAAACTGCCTGGATGCGCCACCAGGTAGTCTGCGCCAAGATCGATGGCCCGCACGATCTCCTGATGAAATGATTGTACAGAGCGGGCCCGCAGCACCGGATTGGGCGAAGCCAGATTAATCAAATAATTTGTGTGGATGACCAACGGACCGAGCTGCAATTCGCGCCGGCGTGCGCGGAACCGCTCCGCGTCTGCCGCTGCCAGCCGGCCGATGCCGCGCGCCCACATTCTGGGGCTGGCGGAAAAAATTTGCAGTGCGTTGGCTCCGAGATCGCGGGCGCGGTCGAGCGCCAACGCGATGTCTCCCGCAATGGAGGTGTGAATACCGATGCGCAACCCGCCGGTCTTCCATGCCGGAATTTCCGGACTGGGCGGGGGCGCCGGATGATACTCGTCGGCGGCATCGTAATCTAGACCTGTACTGTGCTGTTCTTTTGACATTGCCTTAATATGCGTGGAAAGCAGCCGGTGCGGCGGGAGACCCGCATGGACCTTCGCAGATCGTCGCCCATCAAATTTTATCGGAAATGGTTCCAGCGCGCAAACCAGGTGGCCGGGAGCTGCCGCGGGCGATTCAGCCAAATTGCCGGCGCGAACTGTCTCCGCGGATGCTATGATATCTGTCGGTCGACGCGAGGCGCGGTCGCCAAGTGGTAAGGCAAAGGTCTGCAAAACCTTTAACGGCGGTTCGATTCCGCCCCGCGCCTCCAACGCACGATCCTGTGCCTATCTCCCGCCGGTCACTAACAGCTAAAATCGCGAAGAGCGCGAAGGCCGGGGCCGAGCGCCGTGCCTAGGCCGCACTTCGCGCCGCCGACAGAACGTCCGGCTGGCCGATCCGCAATCGCACTCGCATGAAAATCGGCCCGAACTACCGCCTGATTGCGCTGCTGATAATCCTCGGGGCGCTCGCAGTCCGCGAGGTCGCTCTGGAGCTTCGTCCGTCTTTTCTTCGGCCGGGGATGCACCTGATGGCGTACGTAACTAACACGTCGGATGGGACCATCACGGCCATCGACCTGGTGAAGTTACTTCCGGTCGCCACTATCCCGGTTGGGGGCGATCCGACTGGCATCCGGCCCGATCCCGCACGCAAGGAACTCTGGGGACTCACCGCCGCGGGTGGTTACGCCTGGGTGCTCGACGTCCGGACAAATAAACTGATCGCGCGAATCCCAGTCGGATCCCAACCTTACGCGATCGATTTTTCTGCCGATCACACCCGCGCCTATGTGGCCGCTTCGGGGTCCAACACTGTTGTGGAAATCAACTGTGCCACGCGCCAAGTAATCGCTCGCGGCCGGGCTGGACGGCGCCCGTGGATTGCGCGCCTCTCTCCTGACGGCGAGACGTTGCTCATCTCCAATCGCGAGGACGGTACGGTGTCGCTGCTTGATCCCGTAACGCTCGCGACGCGTGGGGTGATTCGCGTCGTGCCCGATCCGGAGCAAATCGCTATTCTGCCGGATAGTTCGAAAGCATTCGTCACATCCGCCGCGAAAAATGAGATTTCCGTGATCGACTTGAAGCGGAAGCTTCTTCTCGCGAACGTGGAAATCGGCGGGACGCCCAGCGACCTGCTGCTCAAGCCAGATGGCGGCGAGCTCTACATCCCCTCCGCGAGCGCCCACGGCTTGATGGTGATGAACACGGAGACCAATGAAATCGGCGATTTCATGCTGCTTGGTCGCTCTCCGGCATCGGGACTGCTCAGTCCGGATGGATCGACGCTCTATGTTTCTGACGAGGATGCCGGCGACGTCGTGCCCGTGGCGATCGACGTGCGTCAGGCCGCGAAACCAATTTCCGTCGGCCAGGGACCCGGTGCGTCGCAGCTTACTCCTGGCGGCGACATGCTGCTCGTGGTGGATGCGGCCTCGGACGATCTGGCGGTAATCCGCGTGCAGACCAGCAGCTTGATCACGTTGATTCCCACCGGCGCGCATCCGCGGGACCTGGCAGTCGAAACGTTCTGATGTGCTCGCGTTCGAC
>JASHWB010000200.1 GCA_030044295.1 Candidatus Acidiferrales bacterium | reverse complement strand
TGCGTGGCGGAGCCGCACATATAAAGG
Source organism: Candidatus Acidiferrales bacterium (assembly GCA_030044295.1). Lineage (GTDB taxonomy): Bacteria > Acidobacteriota > Terriglobia > Acidiferrales > UBA7541 > Palsa-295. The sequence goes on along the minus strand of JASHWB010000200.1, from coordinate 2,624 downwards.
TTTTTGATGGGAGTGCGGTAGCGGGCCCATCCGGCGACGGGACGAAGGAAGAAAAGCTGTTCGAGAGAAAGTTCGCCCTGAAAAATATTCCCTTCGGTGAGGCCGATTTGCTGTTCGATATCGAGAGGCGTGAGCACTTGCTTGCCAATGATGATTTTTTTCAGATTGGGCGCGTATTCGGAAATGGTGTCGATGACGGCGTTGCCGAACTCGTCGCGGCAATTTTCCCACGAGCCGTTTTTCAGCTTATAAGGCGCGTACTGCACGAAGCAGGAGAGCACGTGCTTGCCGGGAGGCGCAAGCGACGTGTCTGTGAGGCTGGGAATGACCATGTCGATGTAAGGACGATGGGAAAATTCGCCGTATTTGGCCTGATCGTAGGCGCGTTCCATGTAATCGACAGAAGGAGAAATAGAAATTGCGCCGCGGAGATGGTGATTGGAATTCGAGCCATTGTGCTTGGGCGCGGACGTGAATTCAGGAAGCGCGTCGAGGGCGAGATTCACTTTGCCGGAGGAGCCGCGATATTTGTAGCGGCGAACTTCCTCGAGAAATTCGGCGGGGAGATCGCTTGCGTCGAGCATTTTGAGGAAAGTGAGATTCGGGTCGACGCTGGAGGAGACGATTTTCGCGTGGATTTCTTCGCCGGAGTCGAGTACGACTCCAGAGGCGCGGCCATTGCGCGTGAGAATTTTCGCGACGCTTGCTTCCATGCGAATTTCGGCGCCGGCTTCGCGGGCGGCATCGCCGATGGCGTTGGAAATTGCGCCGGTGCCGCCGCGGCTGAATCCCCAGGCGCGAAACGCGCCGTCGATTTCGCCCATGTAATGATGAAGCAGAACGTAGGCGGTGCCGGGAGAGCGCACGCCGAGAAACGTGCCAATGATTCCGGAAGCAGACATGGTGGCTTTGAGCACGTCGGTTTCGAACCACTGGTCGAGAAAATCGGCGGCGGACATGGTCATGAGCTGAACGAGATTGTATTTTTCCTCGGCGGGGAGGGATTGGAAGCGGCGCGCGAGGAATGCGAATTTGCGCAGGCCCGCGGGATGGAGCGAAGTGGGATCGGGCGGCGTCATGGCAAGGAGCGGCTTGACGAAGCGGCACATCTGGACCATTTCCTTGCTGAATTCGTCGTAGGCTTCGGCGTCGACGCGGGAGTGGCGCACGAGTTCGCGGCGAGTTTTGGCGTGGTCGTTGACGCGCCAGAGATGGTCGCCGTTGGGCATGGGCGTGAAGGTGCCATCGAGCGGGAGGATTTCGAGGCCGTGGCGCGGCAGGTCGAGGTCGCGAATGATTTCGGGGCGAAGAAGCGAGACGACGTAAGAGCAGACGGAGAATTTGAATCCGGGAATGATTTCTTCGGTGACGGCGGCGCCGCCGAGGACGTAGCGGCGTTCGAGGACGAGGACTTTTTTGCCTGCACGGGCGAGGTAGGCCGCGTTGGTCAGGCCGTTGTGGCCTCCGCCGATGATGATTGCGTCGTAGGATTTGGGCATGGTGCTGTGCGAGCAAAGAATGGCGGCGTAAAGCCGCCGCTACAAAACCTCTCGCGAAAAGAACGGGTATTTTACAGGGCAAGTGTTGATGCGACAAGCGCAGCGGCGCTACCGCCAGTTTTCAGATTGGCGAGTCGCCGCGCACACTCTCTCATTTAACATGGTTCGAGTACTCAGCGGTACCGTCTGGAAATCTGATTTCCCAAACCTCATAGCCCGTAAAGCTGAATACTTCGAGGTTGAGATTTTCGGTGAACTCAAAGAGCAAATCCCCAGTTTCTCGCGCCAGGCGGGCATCAGTTACCCTCTTGCCTACCAAATGTTCCTGCAAGTCCTTGATTGCATCGATTGGCTTTGGCAATCCGTACTGTTGCTGATGATCAAAACTGCTCAACCTCGCTTTGCCGCCTTTCGCAAGGCGCCAATAGTCTGCACGGAGTTTTGCCCCATTTGAGAAACACAGTTGCACCGAAACTACGTCCCGATAAACCTCGGCAACGGAAATGTCGACAGTACTATTTTTCAGATCAAGCAGTGACTGTTCAAAGTTCTTAACCATAGGAACTGCGAGATTACATCCTAGGCGGCTGCGGCGCTACTGCCAACCGACGCCCTATGTTTGCTTGCTGGAATCGAGAGGCGAGCACTATAATTCGCGCGCCTAAAACCGGCGAGATGTGCGGAGGCGTGAAAATGAACATGAGAATGCGAATAGTGACCGTGGCCGCGTTTACATCGATGGGCGCGACGGCGGTGGCGAGTCTGGGGATTTGCGGCGTCGCTTCGGTGCAGGCGCAGGAGAAGCGGGCGATCACGCTGGATGATTTCGCGAAGATTGTGACGATTTCGAGTCCGGCGATTTCGCATGACGGCACGCGCATCGCGGCGGTGATTTCGCGCGTGAATATGAAAGATGACCGGCGCGACACGCAGCTTGTGCTGATCGACGTGAAGACGGGCGCGCAGCAGCCGCTGACGTTTGACCGGCTCGGAATCGGCGATCCGCAATGGTCTCCAGACGATTCGCGGCTGGCGTTCCTGGCTGAGGTGGAAACGGGGAAGGACAAAGCGAAGAAGGGGCAGGTGTTCGTGCTTGCAATGAACGGCGGCGACGCGCAAAAAATC
>JASHWB010000199.1 GCA_030044295.1 Candidatus Acidiferrales bacterium | reverse complement strand
TGCGCTCGGCGTCTCGCGCGAACGCCTGGGGCAACACCTTGATGGCCACATCGCGCCCCAGCTTCGCATCCCGCGCGCGATACACCTCTCCCATCCCGCCCACGCCGACGGGCGAGACGATCTCGTAGCTTCCGACTTTTGCTCCGGTGCTTAGCATGTTTATCCCGCCCGCTTGCCCTGACGAAGGAAGCGGGTACTCGGTCCAACCATCTCGTGGAAAACTAAATGATTACCGGCGGCTGGCGCCGTGTGCGGCGGGATTATACCCTTTCTATACCCTCGATTTATTCAGGAACCCCCTTGCTTGCCACCCCCGGATGTGTGTGCTAGTGTCGAAAATGGAGGTGTCCGATGAGCGACAATGCGGGCTCGAAGTTCAGCTATTTCCTGGTCGGATTGGGAATCGGCGCATTGGTAGGCATTCTCTACGCTCCGAAGTCTGGCGAGGAGACGCGCGCTGATCTTTCGAAAAAGGCCAACGAGGGCCGCGATTACGCCCAAAAGAAAGCCCGGGAACTGCGAGAGCGGGCGGAAGACCTGATCGAGCGCAGCAAGGAAATCATGTCGCGCCAGAAAGACGCTCTCTCCTCCGCTGTCGATGCCGGGAAGGAAACCTACAAACGAGAGGCGAACATCTCGTAGAACCCTGGAGGATGCGCCATGTCCGGCTGGCTGGAAGCATTCATCGTTATCGCCGCGCTCGCGATCTTCATCCAGATGTGTATTCTGATCGCGATGTTCGTCCAGGTGCGGCTCGCGGTGACCACCTTCACGCGTATCGGCAAGGAAATGCAGGATCGCGTCAACCCGATCCTCCAACGCACCAACCGGATTCTTGAAAACTCGGAAGACCGCATCGCCAGCATCATGGGCGACGCCGCCGAATTGACGCGCCTCGCACGCGGTCAGGCCCAGAAAGCCGATCGCGTGGTTACCGAAGCCACCGAACGCCTCCGTGCCCAGATTATCCGCGCCGATCAAATCCTCACCGGCACGCTCGAAGTGATCGAAGAAGCGGGATCCACTTTTCGCCGCAGGCTGTGGGAACCTGTGAATCAGGTTTCGGCCGTGGTCAAAGGCATCAGGGCAGGCTTGGAATTCCTGCGCAAGCCTGGCCGCGAAAAAGACGCCGAAGGCGCTACGCAGGACGAAGAACTCTTTATTTAACCGGTACTCTCTCTCTTCCACCTAACCGGTCAGAACTTGCGTAGTTGGCTCACTTCGAATTTTTTTGATCGTGCCACAAGCAGTCACAATTCAAACTGACCACTACCAGAATTTGTCATTCCGACCGTAGTCGCTCGCGTCTTGTTTTCCCGCTGCTAAGCGGCGGGCGACGAAGGGAGGAACCTGCTCTTTCTTCAGCGCCGCCGCTACTCCGAAATCCATCCACCGCCCAGCACCCGCTCTCCCGCATAGAACACAGCCGCTTGCCCCGGAGTAATCGCGCGCTGCGGTTCGCGGAAAGTCACGCGCGCAGTCGTCGCAGAAACCGCCGTAACCACCGCAGCCGCCGGTTCGTGACGGTTTCGGATACGCACTTGCGCCTCCACAGGGCCGTTCGGCTGCTCCCACGCAATCCAGTTCACATCGCGAACCTCGCAAGCGCCGCTTCGCAACTCAGCGTCTTCTCCAAGCACTAAGCGGTTCCGCTCGCGATCCAGCGCAACCACAAACACGGGGCGCCCGATTGCGACGCCAAGTCCGCGTCGCTGTCCTACCGTGTAGTGATGCAGTCCCGCGTGCCGGCCGACGACCTCGCCGGAAGTGAGAATCATTTCTCCCGGTTCGCTTCCGAGCGCATTTCCCTGCTCTTCCAGATAATTTTCGATGAATCGAACGTAGCTGCCCGACGGCACGAAACAGATTTCCTGGCTTTCGGGCTTTTCCGCTACCGGCACGGCCAGCCGTCGCGCAATTTGCCGCACCTCCTGCTTCGTCAATTCGCCTAGCGGAAATTCCGCGTGCGCCAGCTGTTCCTGCGTCAGCCCGAAAAGGAAATACGTCTGGTCCTTTGATTCATCCACGGCGCGAAGCAGTTCGTAGCGGCCCGTGTCGATATTCACCCGCACGCGCGCATAGTGCCCCGTGGCGATGCGCTCCGCGCCGATCTGCCGCGCGGTCGTCAAAAGCTCGGCGAACTTCACGTCGTTGTTGCAGCGCGTGCACGGGATCGGAGTGCGCCCCGCAAGGTAATCTTCGACGAACGGCCGCACCACCGTCTCTTCGAACGCGCGCTCGAAATTCACCACGTAGAATGGAATGCTCAGATGCTCCGCCACCCGCCGCGCGTCGTACACGTCGTCCAGCGAGCAGCACCGGTGCGGCGCCGGTCCATCGCCCTGAAGCTGCGGCAGCCGCCGCTGGTTCCACAGCTGCATCGTCAGCCCAACCACGGACCGCCCGCGTTCCCGCAGCATCGCCGCCACCGTCGAGCTGTCCACGCCGCCCGACATCGCTACCGCAACCGGCGTCGCGGATCCGGCCGCGCATTCCGCCGCACAATTCACCAGTTCGATTTGTGTCTCAGTAGCCATTTTGAAATCCGAAATCACCGCGCGAGGGCAGGCGCAGCCGTGGACCGCGGAGAAATCGCGCGCAGCCGTTCGACAACCGCCGGCACCGTGGCAATCGCGTAATCGATCTCATCGCTCGTCGTCGCTCGGCCCAGGCTGAAACGCAAACTCGATCGCGCGTCGTCGTGCGAAAGTCCCGCCGCCAGCAGCACGTGCGACGGTTCGGTCGATCCCGACGAGCACGCCGCGCCCGTGGAGCACGCGATCCCCTGTAGATCGAGCGCGATCAGCAGCGCCTCGCCGCCTGCGCCGCGGAACGTGATATTCAACGTATTCGGCACGCGCCGCTCGCGGTCGCCGTTCACAAGAGCGCCCGGAACGCGGCCCACAAGCTCGGATTCCAGCCGGTCGCGCAGCGCCGCGATTCGCGCCGAATCTTCGGCCAACTTCACTCTCGCCAATTCCGCCGCCTTCCCCAATCCAACGATCCCCGGCACATTCTCCGTTCCGGGCCTGCGGTCGCGCTCGGCATGCCCTCCCCGAAAGCGCGGCACAATCGGCGTGCCCGTGCGAACGTACAGCGCGCCCACGCCCTTCGGCCCGCAAAATTTGTGCGCCGAAATCGACAGCAGATCGACTCCCATCCGGCTCACGTCCACCGGAATTTTCCCGGCCGATTGCACCGCGTCGCAATGGAAGCACGCACCCGCTTCATGCGCCACTCTGCCGATCTCTTCGATCGGTTGAATGGTTCCCAACTCGTTGTTCGCGTGCATCACCGTGATCAGCACGGTTTCCGGCCGCAGCGCGCGCCGCACTTCCCCCGGATCGACAAGACCCTGTGCCTCCGGCCCCTGCCTCACTGGAACAAACGTGACGTCTACGCCATGCTCTTGCAGGTCTTCGCACGTATGCAGCACCGCGTGATGATCGATCGCGCTCGCAATCACGTGCTTGCGCGGATTGCTGGACGCCGCCACCGCGCCATAAATCGCAAGATTGTCCGCTTCCGTGCCGCCGCTCGTGAACACGATCTCGCTCGCCTTCGCTCCGATCAGCGCCGCCACCGAATCCCGCGCCGCATCCACCGCCGCGCGCGCGCGTTGGCCCGGAGTGTGCACCGAGCCGGCGTTCGCGAAGTTTTCGCGAAGGAACGGCAGCATTGCATCCAGCACCGCCGGATCGACGGGCGTGGTGGCGTTGTAATCCAGGTAAACGCGCATCTTCACTCTCGATACGTAATCTGCGATTCCTGACGATCTGCCCGGGCGCCTTGCTCGCCGCGTTTTCCAGGGGCAGGCAGCGCGATTTTCTAATCTCCGGCTTCCAAGATCGGGCCTCTAGAGGTCACCGCGCCGCCCGAAAGCCGTCGAGCGTCCAGCGATCCTGCCCCTCGTCGTGCCGCAGGACGTAATAATTCCCATCGTCCGCTCGCACGCGAAAGTACGTTGCATCAGGCGAATACCATTGCCCGTCTAGCTCGCTGACCGCGTACTCATGTCCTCGCATCACGAATCGGAGCGGGCGTTCGTCCGGGCGATAACCGGCGTAGCACTCGACGCGTATATCGCTCATCGTGCCTCCTGGGCGGCGAAAACCACACCGCAACGGAGCCTCATCGACTGTCGCTGGCCAGCGTCATTTTACCAGACTTGCCGCGGAGGAGTCCCCGCGACACTGCCCCAACAATTTCGCTGTCACGCACAAAAGCTGTCATTCCGAGCCCAGTCCCGCGATCCTGGCGGGAATGGGGGTGAGGAATCTGCTTCTGTTTTTACGCTCCTCTTCCCTCTAGCTCTAAACGAGCATCAGGACTTACCCAGCTACGCCCACCCGCTTGGGCCGCCGCGCCCGTCCGGCGCCCACTTCGCGCACCTGTGCGTTGTAAGCCGCGCCTAACAGCACGATCAACGCCGTCAAGAACATCCACAGCATCATGCCGATTGCCGACGCCAACCCGCGGTACACCGCGTCGTACGGCACCTTGCGCACGTAGAGTCCGAATCCGATGTCCGCCGCCCACCACAGCACGGTCGCCACAGCCGTCCCCGGCAGCAGGCACCGTAATCCCGGATAGCCCGGCCGCCCGACTCGATACAGCACCACCAAAACTCCCGTCGCCAGCACAAACACCACCGCCGCATAGAACGCCAACTCCAGCTCGTGCGTCAGCAGCGCGGACCGCGTGCGCACCATCAGCCATTGCCGCGTCTGTTTTCCAAACACCGTCAGAATGACGACCGCCAGCATCGGCACGATGGTCACGCAAAGCAGCACCAGAGCCCGTATCTGCCTGCGCCAGTACCCCGGCCGCGTTAAGTCACCTTCAATCGACCTGAAACCCTCCATGTATCCGACCATCACCTGCGTGCCCGCAATCAGCGTCCCGCCCAATCCCAGCCATATCCACCGCTCCGGATGCGCCGCCCGCCGCACAAAATAGTCGGCCAGCACATCCGAGCTTCCCGGCGGCAGGATCAGGTCGAGCCCGCGCGGAATCTCGCGCAGCGCGTCGTGAAAAAGTGACGTTCCGCCAAGCAGCCCCAGCGCGAACAAAAGCAGAGGGAAAAATGCCAGGAACATGTTGAAAGCAATCGCCTGGCTCAGAGTTATACAGTCGGGGAAAAGCCGCCGAAGAGCTCCGGCAAAGTTCTTCAGGAAGGCAGCCATCTTTTCGCCGGATTATACGGGAAATTCGCCGATTCGCATCCGCCGTTTATGTCCCGTTAATCCCGCCGCGGATTTGCTGTTTGAAAGGTCTAAATGTAGCGCCGGGCTTTAGCCCGGCAGGCGATTGACCGGCCGAATCGCGGCGTGCGCGCCCTCGTCCCACCATGACCGGACCGCCGGTAGCTGTTCCGGGTGCCGTTTACCCTGAGCGCCCGCTGTACCCTTGTCATCCCGAGCCCAGTCCCGCGATTTTGGCGGGAATGGGGGCGAGGGATCTGCTTTTTGTTTTTGGTTTTTGGTTTTTGGTTTTTGGCTTTTGGCTTTGGGCTCGTGGCCCACGCCTCCGGCTCTGATGTTGCGGGTGCCATGCTCGGTTTGCGAGCGTGGGGCTGTTCGCGCGAGAGGAGCGGCGCGGCCAATCGGGAAAGTAGAGCGCCGCCCGCGATCACCAATCTCCACCTATCAATACGTGGCGATCCTACTTGGAATTCA
>JASHWB010000198.1 GCA_030044295.1 Candidatus Acidiferrales bacterium | reverse complement strand
GCGGCGCACGTGACGGCCGAAGATCTGCGCAAGTATTGGGCGCCGATCAGTCCGACGCCATATTTGCACAAGCTGCCAGGACGTGATCGCAAAATGCTGCTAATCACGGCGAAGTATGATCCGACGTTCTGGCCGGAATTTACCGACCAGCTATTGGAAAACATGCGCGCCGCCGGAATCGATTTTGCATCGCTGCGCCTGCCGTGCGGACACTATTCTCTCGGAGTCACGCCGTTCAAGCATGTTGCCGGATACCGGTTCGGCAGATTTTTGGCCGAGGCGCTGGGATGAATCCGCATCCAGTCAGTGTGAATTTTCTTGATCGTGACACAAGTAGTCAAAATTCAAACTGTCCCCGCGCTGGATGGCCGATAGTCTTGCGAATGAGCGTGGACGATGCGGCGAAGCTAGCGAGCGGCGAGTGCCGGCGCGCCGGCGTTGAGCACTTTCGCGTAGAAGGCTTCGTAGCGGGGAATGATGTCGTTCGAGCAGTAGCGGCGGCGGGCGTTGGCGCGGGCCATCTCGCCCATCGCGCGGCCTCGGTCGGAGCGGGCAAGGATTTCGAGCGCGTATTTCGACGCGCTTTCCACGTCGCGCGGCTCGAAGAGATAGCCATCGACGCCATGCGTTACCACTTCGGGAATCCCGCCGACGTTGCTGGCGATCACCGGCACTTCGCAGGCCATGGCTTCGAGCGCGGCCAGCCCGAACGATTCGGAGTCGCTCGGCAACACGAAAAGGTCGCCCACGCCGAGGATTTCATGGACGCGGTCCTGCTTGCCGAGGAAGAAAACGTCCTTCGAAAGTTTCTTCTTGCGCACCAGGTATTCAGCGGCGCCCCTATCGGGGCCGTCGCCGATCATGATCAGCCTGGCGGCCATTTTTTCCCGGACGAGCGCGAAGATCTCAATGCAATCGGTGATGCGCTTCACGGGACGGAAGTTCGAAAGGTGCATCAGGATCGGTTCGCCGTTGCGGGCCCAGCGATTGCGCAGCGAGCGATCCTCGGTCCGTTTGTAGAGGTCGCAATTGACGAAATTCGGGATCACTTCGATCGGCTGCCGCACTTCGAACTCGCGCACGGTGCGGTCGCGGAGATAATTCGAGATCGCCGTGACGCCGTCGCTCTGCTCGATGGAAAACCGCGTGATGGGAAGATAGCTGCGATCGCTGCCAACCAGAGTGATATCCGTGCCGTGCAGCGTGGTGATGAAAGGCAGGCGGCGCGGCCCAGCCATCATGCGGGCGAGCAGCGCGCTGACGGAATGCGGAATGGCGTAATGCACGTGCAGAAGGTCGAGGGAGTTTTCCTCGGCGACTTCGAGCATTTTGGTGGCGAGGGCCAGCGTATACGGCGGGTGGTCGAAGAGCGGATAGGCGGCGACTTCGACTTCGTGATAGCTGATCCGCTCGTTCACGCTGTTCAGGCGGATGGGAACGGCGTAGCTGATGAAATGGACATCGTGGCCGCGAGCCGCGAGCTCCATGCCGAGCTCGGCTGCGACCACGCCCGAACCGCCGTAGGTCGGATAGCAGGTGATCCCGATTTTCATGGGTCTTGCGGCGCAGCGCCGGGGCTCGTTAGCGAAGCCGCGAAGCGCGCGCCGGCAGACGACAAGATGCTAGTGACCGTTGCTTGAGCCGTTCATCGGCTCTTCGCCGTCTTTGTACAGGTAACGGATCGAATGCTTATATATCAAAAGATTGGGGCTGCCGTAGCGGGTGAGCTTAATGCAATCGCGGTCGTACCATTCAACGGTGCCGTGAAGAACTTCGCCATCCGTCAGGACCACGGCAACCGGAGTGCGAGACTGCATCTGCTTCACGAAATAAAAGTTTTCCGCGTATGTTTGATCGGGCGGCGCGGGTTTCTTGCGGGGAGCGATCGCGGCAGCAGGCTGTGGAGCGGGCTGGACGGAGCGCGGCACGAAACTGTCCTTCGCCTCTGCGAGGACTGGGCGGAAAAGCTTGCGGTTCACCATAAGTGCTCCTTGAAATTATCAGGAAACGCGATGCTAGTTGTTATGACTGCACGAACGTAAAATCGGTTGCAAAAAGATTCTGAAATACTTGCAACGCCGAAGAAGACGTGCCGAACGTCAGACGCCGAGCGAGACCACGAGCGAATCCAGACCGAGCTGGCGGCCGATGTTGCGGCGCAGCCGTGCTTCGAGGGTATCCAGACCGCGCGCAGCCTGCAGGACCCAACGCCAATCAACCTGGCGGGCGAGCGAATCGATCTCGCGCCGGAGGTCAGGGTTTCTAAGAAGACGGCTCTGACTGCCCTGTGAGGCTTCGAGCAAGTCCGTGAGAAGACTATAGAACAGGGCCAGAATGTTTTCAAACGATTCCTTCTCTTGCTTTGCAAGCTGAGCAGTAGCCGCGAAAATCTCTCCATACTTTTTCCCGGAAATCGAATTTTCCAGAAGGCGAAGAATGCTGGAGCGAAGGCGCGCGGACTCGCCGAGGTCAAGAGAAAGCGCCGCGCCGGGGCTGCCGGCGGAGAGTTGCGCGGCGAGAGTTCTTTCATCGGGCTTTAGCTCGGAGCGGCTTTTGAGAAACTCCGCGATCTCCGGAACGGGCACGGGCGCGAAATGGAATTGCAGGCAGCGCGAACGGATCGTCGGCTGCATCGAGTCGGGCGATTGCGCGAGCAGGATTAGCGTGGCGGATTCAGGCGGCTCTTCGAGAATTTTCAGAAATAGATCGGCGTCGTCCCAGCGCATGGTGTCCGCGCCGTCGAGAATGAAGACGCGGCGGCGGCCGAGCGGCCGGAAATAAGCGGCGCGCTGCACGGCACGCAGTTGCCCAACGCGAATCATTGGGCGCGCAACGGGCGTACGGAGGCGCACGGGGTCCGGGACGATCAGCCAAACGTCAACGTGAGGCTCGATGATCAAAGGCGTGCGCTCGATCATGGCCGCATCAGCGCTTTCGCCGCGCTCGGCGAGGCCCGCGACGATCAATTCGCGCGGGTCGCCGAGCCGCGCAATACGCCGGCAGGTCTCGCATTCACCGCAGAAATCGTCCTTGAGGCGCTCGCAATTCGCGGCCTGAGCGAACATACGCGCGAGGGTGAATTTGCCGATGCCACGCGGGCCAGTGAAGAGCATGGCACTTGG
>JASHWB010000197.1 GCA_030044295.1 Candidatus Acidiferrales bacterium | reverse complement strand
TAGCTTCTAGCCCGCGTTCGGGCGCCGGGCTGGGAGAGCAGAGTGGCTCGCACGCTGAGATACATTTCCAGCGCCAGGCCGAGGCAATCGAATCCAGCTCCCATATTGGCAGTTGATGCAGGGACGCGAACTTCAAAGGAGGGCTGGCGGAAGGATGTCATGGAATCGGAGCGCCGCGCAGCGCGCTGGCAATCGCGCAAGTTGAAAAGTGGATCTGCGGCTCCTTAACGCTGCGGTTCCAGCACCTTGAGAATCGCGGACTTCGACGCCTCGACACGCCGCGGCGCGTTGCGAAACGAACCGTGAATCGGCAACGGTTCGGCTCCGGCCGATTCGAGCGCGAGCGTGCCGCGATGATACGCGCTCACATAGTCCGGATCTTTGAGCACGTGGCCGGTCAGCACCGCTACCACGGATTCTGCTCGACGTATGTGGCCCGCAGCAACTAGTTTCTTGATGCCGGCGACGGTCGTAGCGGAGGCCGGTTCGCAGCCGATGCCGTCACGCCCGATCATAGCTTTTGCGTCGGCGATCTCCTGTTCACTCACGCTAAGGATCTTCCCCCCTGAGCGCATCACGGCGCGCAACGCTTTTTTCCAGGAGACAGGCGCACCGATCTTGATCGCAGTCGCGAGCGTGCGAGGGTGATCTTCAAATTCAAGCACGTCGGGCAGTGGCGATTCGGGTTGAGCGTCTCGCGCGGGCAGCTTGGCAAACAGTCGCGCCAACGGAGACGCTCCTTCTGCCTGAATCACGCTCAACTTCGGAAGGTGATCGATCAATCCAAGCCCAAGGAGCTCCTCGAATCCCTTACCCAGGGCGGAACTATTGCCCATGTTGCCTCCGGGAACGACCACGTGATCCGGGGTCTGCCAATTACGCTGGTTCATCATCTCGAAGGCGACGGTTTTCTGCCCTTCGATGCGGAACGGATTGATGGAATTCGCGACGTAAATTGACGGATCGTCGCCTAGTTCCTGGATTAGGCGCATGCAATCGTCGAAATTTCCGTCGATTTCACAGACGAGCGCGCCATAGTCCATGCTTTGAGCCAGCTTTGCGGCAGTGATTTGCCCGCGTGGGAGCAGAATTGCGGGTTGAAGTCCGGCCCGCGCGGCATAGGCCGCCAAACTTGCGGCAGTATTCCCGGTGCTGGCGCAAACCACAGTGCGCGCGCCGAGCACCACCGCTTGCGTGACGGCGATGCACATGCCCGTATCCTTGAAAGAACCCGTGGGATTGCAGCCCTGATGTTTCAGGCGGAGAGCGTCGAGTCCGCAGTATTTGGCAGACTGCGGAGCATCATAGATCGGCGTGTTGCCCTCGAAAAGAGTGACGAAAGGCGCTGAGTCATTGAAGGGAAGGAGCTCGCGATAGCGCCACACACCGCTGATATCACGAGGCGCGCGCGAGGACGCGCGCGATTCCCACGACTTGCGCAACGCCTCACGGTCGCGGATGGCCGAAACGTGACAATCGACTTCCAGCGGCCCGCCGCATTTCGAGCAGAGATAGACGCGCTCGTGGATCGCGTACACCGCACCGCAAACCGGCGTAATGCATCGCTGTTCCGGTTTTGCGGCAGCCGGATTGGCCACGGTGGCTGATCTCCCGGTCATCTTACGGAGCTCGTCGTAACTTCCTGTGGCACCCGAGCGCCGAGGTCAAATTCGCGATGAGCGGCAATCAAAGCGGACTTCACGTCCTTCTCCGACACGACGAAGGAAATATTGCTCTCTGACGATCCCTGGGCAATGGCGATGACGTTCACATTCTCGCGGCCGAGTGCGCTGAAAGTGCGCCCAGCCAGACCAGGAACTCCGCGCATATTTTCGCCGACGACCGCCACGATGGCGATACTGGGATCTACAGTAATATGCTCGACCTTCTCGTGCGCCACGTCCTGCGAGAATTCTTTACGTAACGCCTCAACCGTGCGTTGCGCATCCGATCCGGCCACAATGAAGCAGATATCGTTTTGAGATGAGGATTGAGAGATGAGCAGCAGATTTGCGCGCATTTCCGCCGTGACAGAAAACGTGCGCGCAACCACATCCGGAGCGCCAACGATTCCCGGTCCGCCGACCGTAATCAGCGCCACATCACGGATCGCCGTGAGCGCTTTTACGCCACCACCGTTGCTGCGGCCCTGCGGCGTGATCTTCGTTCCTGCCCGCGAAGGCGCGAAACTGTTGCGGATCCAAACCGGAATGCCGGCATCCTGAACGGCGCGAAGAGTTTTCGGATGCAGCACCTTGGCGCCAAAATACGCCAGCTCGCTTGCCTCGAGATAGGAAATCTCCGGGATCGTGCGTGCTTCGGGCACCAAACGCGGATCGGCGGTCATGACACCATCCACGTCCGTCCAAATGATCACTTCGTCAGCGGCAAGCGCCGCTCCCAAAATGGTGGCGGAGTAATCGGAGCCGCCACGGCCCAGCGTCGTCAGAACTCCGTCAGTTGTTGCGCCGATGAAACCGGTAATCACCGGCACCACGCCTTGGCCGAGTAGGGGCAACACCCGCTCTTCGCAGCACCCGCGCGTGCGTTGCATCAGCGGCCCGGCGCCGCCGTGGGAGTTATCGGTGACGATCAATTCAGTAGCTTCGATGGCTTCGCTCGCCACCGCGAGTTCTTGCAGGGCGCCGGCAACAATTGGTGCAGAAAGCCGCTCGCCAAGACTCGAAATTGCGTCGAGAGTACGCGGCGTCAGTTCGCGCAGCAATGCAGTGCCCTTACAGAGCCTTTCCCCTTCGGCGAAGATTTGGTCGAGGCGGCCCGCAATCGATTTCCGCTTGTCTTCGCTGCGAATCAGTTCCCTGAGCGCAGCTTCGTGATTCTTGCGCAGCATGGCGAAAGCAGCGCCGGTGCGCTCCAGATCGCCCGCTTCGGCATGAATGGCCGCTTCGATCAGCCGGTTGGTAACGCCACTCATCGCAGAAACGACGGCGACCACGGGAACCTGACGCGATGCGTCGCGCACGATCTGTGCCACGCGTCCGATACACGCAGCATCGCCCACAGACGTGCCGCCAAATTTCATCACTTGTAACGGCTTTTTCATTTTAGAAAAGATGCGGCGCAGAGCGATCGAAGTGGCCTGGAGCGCAGAGCGACCCGGCGTTCAGCATTGCCGCGCCTCAAAAAACTATACACTATTGACGCCAATTCGCGCGCCGACTGTTGACCTTGCGTGCCGTTACGAACAGCCGGAGCCCGCGCGCTATTTGCGTGGCCTCGCTCCCAGCCCGGTCCGATTCGCGGCAATTTTTCCCGTATAGATCGCCATCCCCACAGCGGCATCCATGCCGATTTTCTCGAGCGAACGCACTTCGGACATCGTCCGTATTCCGCCCGCCGCCGTAATGGGCAGTGCTGTCGCGCGGCGCAGATTGCGAAACCACGAGAGGTCGGTTCCTTTCATGGAGCCTTCGTTATCGACGAACGTCGAGAGGAATCCGGCGCAGAACGGCTCCAGCTCCGGAACCACATCTTCAGGCCGCAACTTAAGCCGCTCGCGCCAGCCGCGAACGACGATGCGGCCTCTCTCGGTGTCGAGAGCGATGATGACGCGCCTGCGGCCTACGCGACGTCGCAATTCGGCAAGGAACGCGCGGTTAATCACGTCGTTCTGAAATGCCGCGCTGCCAATGATTACCTTCTCTGCGCCCCACGACAGAATCCTCGCCGCGCGAGCTACGGTGCGAATTCCGCCGCCGACACGAATCTCGCAATCGGCGCGACGGCAAAGCTCCTTAATCCACGTCCGGTTCGATCCCTTGCGCATTGCCGCGTCGAGATCAATTACGTGGAGAATGGGATAGCCGCGAAAGCGATCCAGCAAGCCGAGGACGTCGTCCACAGCCAGCGCCAGTTTCCTGCCGCGTACCAGTTGCACAGCTTTGCCGCCCTGAAGATCGATACACGGAATGATCATCGATTTTGCCGGACCGGCACGCCCCGCTCGCACAAGAACTGCTTCAGCGCGGCTATCGAATGCGTTTCCAAGTGGAAGATCGAAGCAGCGAGCGCCGCGTCTGCGCGCCCGCCGCTGAACACCACGAAAAAATCGTCGAGCGTGCTGGCACCGCCCGACGCAATCACCGGCACAGACACGGTTTCCGCAATTTTGGCGGTGACCTCACAATCGAACCCGCTGCGAGTGCCGTCACGATCGATTGACGTGAGCAGGATT
>JASHWB010000196.1 GCA_030044295.1 Candidatus Acidiferrales bacterium | reverse complement strand
TCCACGTCTTTCTTGTACGCCACGCCCAGCAGCAAGATTTTCGAGCCCTTGATGCTCTTTTGGCACTGATTCAGCGCCCCGGCAACGGCGTTCACCACGTGATATGGCATCTCCGTATTGATTTCGCCCGCCAGTTCGATGAATCTCGTGGCGAAGTCATACTCGCGCGCCTTCCAGGACAAATAATACGGATCGACAGGAATACAGTGCCCGCCTAGTCCCGGGCCCGGATAAAAGGGCATGAAGCCGAACGGCTTCGAGGCCGCGCTGTCGATCACCTCCCAGATGTCCAGCCCCATTCGCAAGCACAATTGCTTTAGCTCGTTCACCAGCGCGATGTTCACGCAGCGAAAGATATTTTCGAGCAGTTTCACCATTTCCGCCGCGCGGGTGGAGCTCACGGGAACAACGCGCGAAACGATCTGCGCGTACAATCCGGCAGCCGCGCGGCCACTCGCCGGATTCACGCCTCCCACCACTTTTGGGATTTGCGCCAGGCCGAACTGCTTGTTGCCCGGGTCCTCGCGTTCGGGAGAAAAGGCCAAATAGAAATCGGTGGCGACGTCCTTCGCGGCCGCGCCCGTTGCGACGTGGCACTTTAGCCCGCCCACCTCCAAAATCGGTAGCACCAGCTCCTCCGTCGTGCCCGGATACGTTGTGCTCTCCAGCACCACGAGCTGTTTACGCTGCAAGTGTGGTGCGATCGCTCGCGCGGTTTGCTCCACGTACGTCAAGTCTGGCTCGCGGCGCTCATCGAGCGGCGTTGGAACACAAATCAGCACGGCATCCATTTCTCGCAGCCGCAGAAAATCGGTCGTGGCATCGAATCGTTTCGCCTGAACGTGCTCGCGTATTTTTTCCGCCGGAATGTGCTGAATGTACGTCTGCCCCGCGTTTAGCTTGTCGATTTTCGATCGGTCCAGGTCGAACCCGGTGACCATTTGCCCAACATCGCAAAATCGCAGGGCCAGAGGCAGTCCAACGTATCCGCAACCGATAATCCCGACCCTAATCCCTTTTCCGGCAAAGAATTCCGGCGTACGCTCGGCGCTCATTCAGTGTCCTTTCCGAAGTCAATTGAAGTGAAGTTGAACTGCACGCCAGCCCGGCCGCGAAATCGCGCACGGCAATTGCCACCAGCCCTGGGCTGAAGGACTGCAAAACTGCAGAAACATGCTCTGAGTTGCGACGGCACGAATCCGGCCGAGGAAACCATGTGTTACTCGGATTCCTCAAGGCTCAGCGCCGACTCCAGTTGGATGCGCCAGTCCGGCAATTTGACGCCGAAGGTCCGTTCAAACCGGGCATTCGAGAGCACGGAATACGCGGGACGTCGCGCCGCTGTCGGATAGTCCTTCGCCGCAATCGGCAAGATTCGTTGCACCGCTATAGGGCGTTCGCTGGTCGCCTTGCCCAGCCACCCGGCGCGCTTCTGGCTGCGCCGCGCTTTCTCGATAATAGCGCTGGCGAACTCGAACCAGCTGGTTTGTCCCGCCGCCGTCATGTGATAGATACCTGCGCGCCCTGCGAATAAGTCTCTTCCGGCACGCTGCCATTCGTCCGAGATAACCTGCGCAGTCGCGCTTGCGATTTCGCGGCTCCATGTTGGCGCACCAACCTGGTCATCGACGACGCGAAGTTCTTCGCACTCGCTTCCGAGACGCAGGATCGTGACAAGAAAATTCTTGCCTCTCGTCCCATACACCCATTCGGTGCGAAATATCGCGTAGCGCCCGCCAACTTCTTGGATTGCCTTTTCGCCCTCGAGTTTGGTCCTGCCGTAAGCGCTGAGAGGATTGGTGGCATCCTCTTCGGTGTAGGCCTGATTCTTTCTTCCGTCGAAAACGTAGTCCGTCGAGTAATGAACCAGCGCCGCGTCAATTTTCTTCGCTTCTTCCGCCAGCGCCGCTGGCGCTTCCGCATTGATCGCGCGCGCTAATGGTTCTTCGCCTTCGGCTTTATCCACGGCCGTGTAAGCCGCCGCGTTCAACACGATGTGCGGCTTGAACGCGCGAATCGCCTCGCGAATACGGCTGGTCTGTGTTAAATCCAACTCTTGATGTCCGAACGCTTTCAGCTCCGCGATCTCGCCAAGCATGCACTCGAGTTCGCGGCCCACCTGCCCGTTCCTCCCAGTTAGCAGTATTCGGGGTTTCATCGCGTCGGCGCGACCCGACCAACCTGATGGTCAGTGCGGGCCCGGCGCTTGCTGCGCTCGATGCGAGCGCGGACTGGAAGTGGTTTTGAAATCATCGGATGTCGCAGGCCGGAATTGTCATTGTGCCCGAGTGAAATGGCAAGTTTCCTCCACGGCACCGATGCATTTTATGCCGCGCTTTAATGCGGCCCTTTCACTCGACGCTTATTCGACGGTAATGCGCGATCCGTGCTGCGTCGACCCAGAAAGCCTCTCGATGCGCTGATCGATCACAGCCCGGATGGCCTTCAGGAACTCCACGCGGGAATTCATTAGGTGCTGCTTCACCGCCGGAGAGACTTCGAAGCACTTTCCGATCTGATCCATGAACTCGTGGCAGACGCAGCGGTCAGCGCGCGCTTCGCTCGCGCCTTGCGCCGTTCCCTGTTCGTTTGTCATTGTGCCTCCTTCATTTCGATCGTCAGGACCCGCTCTTGCAATTTCGCCCGCGACGGTTGCAGCCCAGCCATAGCTCGCGGCAAACCAATGTGGCGCCGCAGCGTCCCTATTTCCACCACCAAATCATCGCCCTTCTTGAAAAGTCCGATTTCGCCTTTGGCCGCGAACGGCAGCCGCATGTGAATCTCGTAAATTCCGTTCGACTTGGCGAACGTGTAGGGCCGCTCCGTGCGCGTCACCGCCGACGGATCTTCTTCGCCATGATACAGCGCCCGCGCTAGTTCTTGCAGCCGCTGTTTCCCCAGCACTTCCTGCGCGAACAGCGGCACCCTCTGCACAGGCACCGGCGCGAAATACTCCTCCACTTCCCGCAACGCCTTCTGCTGCGACGTGTGCCACTCGCCGAACCACGCGTCCTTCACCTCCGCTGGCAATATTCGATTCACGATTACCGCATCCACCGTCATGCCATGCAGCGAGAAATACACGAACGCGCGCTCTGTCTCGCGCAGTACCATTTTTTCGGGGTTGGTCACCAGCCGCACGCTTGTGATCGTCGGGTCTTGCATCAACTCGTCAACGCCTTCTAGTTTTTCGAACAGGTCGCGGATATTGGCGAAATAACTGTCGGTAGGCAGTTCGAATGGCGCCACGCGATTGGCGATCGGCCGCACCGCTTTGATCAGGTTCCGCTGGAAGGGAAAAATGTGCTTCATGTACCAATCGAGCGTGGTGGGCATGCTGATGAAGCGCATGGACTCCGCCGTGGGCGCCGCGTCCAGCACAATCACGTGGTAACGCTGCTCACGTCGGTACTGGTTGATGTACATCATCGCGCTCAGCTCTTCCATGCCCGGCAGGATGGCCAGTTCTTCCGCTTCCACGCCGCTCAACCCGGTGGCCCGCAGTACCGAGCTCACATACGCTGAGATTTGTTGCCAGTGCCGTTTGATCTCTTTCTGGATGTTCAGCTCGAAAATCGAAAGCCGGTCGTCAATCGGAAAGGGATCCGACGTGGCCTCGTCGAAAAGATGCAGTCCCAGGTCGAACGAATCCGCCAGGCTGTGGGCCGGGTCGATGCTCATCACCAGCGTGCGATAGCCGAGCTCCGCCAGGCGAACGCCCGTAGCTGCGGCCAAGCTCGTTTTGCCCACGCCGCCTTTTCCGCTAAACAGCAAAATCCGCATAAGCCATTATAACAACCGGCGGGATTGAACAGCAGATGGTCAAGACCTTCCATGCGCCTCCTTGGAAGATCGTTGGCGAGTTCCCGCACGCGGGAGCCGGTCCGATCCAGAATCCAAAGAAAAAGGGCGCTCCGGAAATCAGGAACGCCCCTTTGAAGTCCAGCGGATTGTCAGCTTGTCAGCTGCAACCGGAAGTGCTGCCGCAGTTCGAGCACTTATAGCAGCTCCCGTTCGGCGTCATCAGCATGCCACACTCGGAGCAATACGGCGCATCGTCGATTGCCGCGCGTGGCCGGGTGGCCGTTTCGACCTCGGGCGCTATTTTCGGGAAGGCCGGAGCAGCTTTCTCTTGCACCGAGGTCTCCGCAACAGCTCCTGAGCCATCGTGATCCAGGTAATCCGGCGAAATAAACTTCCCGCCGAGCCATCGCCCGATGTAATCCACTACCGATTTCGCATAGCGGATCTGCGGGTTGCCAGTGTAGCCGGAAGGCTCAAAGCGCGAATTGCAGAATTTGTCCACCAGCGCGCGTAGCGGCACTCCGTATTGCAGCGCGATCGAGACCGAGAGCGCGAAGGCGTCCATGATTCCCGAAAGCGTGGAGCCTTCCTTGGCCATCTTGATGAAGATCTCGCCGGGCGTTCCATCCTCATATTTTCCGACGGTTAGATAGCCTTCGTGTCCGCCCACCGAAAATTTGTGCGTGATGGACGTGCGCTCGTTCGGCAACTTGCGGCGACGCGCGTGGCGAGCGAAAAGCTCCTGTTGCTCAGGCGAAGTGCCTTCCGCAGTTACAGGGACAGTAATGCCCGCCTCAGCCGCAATCCCCGCCGGAACCGGAGCGGGCGCGGCCGCCTTCGTGTCTTCCTTTTTACCAGCCGCCGAGAGCGGTTGCGAACGCTTCGAATTGTCGCGATAAATCGCCACAGCCTTTAACCCCAGTTTCCAGGAATCGACGTACGCCTCCATGATGTCCTCGACGGTTGATTCCTCCGGCATGTTGATCGTCTTGCTGATCGCACCGGAAAGGAACGGCTGCGCCGCGGCCATCATGTGTAAGTGACCGCGCCAAGAAATCGAACGCCCGCCGCCCATCGGCGCGAGCGAGCAATCGAAAACGGCCAGGTGCTCCGGCTTCAACCCCGGCGCGCCTTCGATCTTGCCGTTCGCGTCGATGTAATCCACGATCTTCGCCACCGGCTCCGGCCCGTAGCCGAGCCGCATCAGAGCCTGCGGCACTGTGTTGTTCACGATCTTGATTACGCCGCCACCCACCAGCCTCTTCTGCTTCACCAGCGCCAGATCGGGTTCGATTCCGGTGGTGTCGCAATCCATCATGAAGCCGATTGTGCCTGTGGGAGCGAGCACGGAAACCTGCGAATTCTTGTATCCGTACTTTTCGCCCAGCTCGAGCGCCGTATCCCACGACTCCTGCGCGGCGCGCACCAGCGAAGGTTGCACGTTTTCTTCCTTGATAGGACGTAGCGAATCGCGGTGCATGCGGACCACGTCGAGCATCGAATCGCGATTCGGCAAGTACCCACCGAACGCGCCCATGCGCTCGGCGATTCGCGCCGACTGCGCGTACGCTTCGCCCGTCATCAGAGCCGTTACTGCGCCGCAGTAATCGCGCCCACCGTCCGAATCGTAGGGCAGTGCCAGCGACATCAGCAGCGCGCCAAGATTCGCGTAGCCGAGCCCCAACGGCCGATAATCGTGCGAGTTCTGCGCGATACGCGGCGTGGGATAGCTCGCGTTATCCACCAGGATTTCCTGCGCCGTGATGGTCACGTCCACCGCGTGCTTGAATCCGTCCGTATCGAAGTGGCCCTGCGGCCCCAGGAACTTCAGCAGGTTCAGCGACGCCAGGTTGCAAGCCGTATCATCCAGAAACATGTACTCCGAGCATGGATTCGACGCGTTGATCCTGCCGGTAGCCTTGCAAGTGTGCCACCGATTGATCGTTGTATCGTACTGCATCCCCGGATCGCCGCATTTCCATGCAGACTCCGACATCATCTGCAGCAACCCCTTCGCGTCGTACTTATCCGCCGGCTTGCCGTCAGCGACGTTGTGCGTCCACCAGTCGCGGTCCTCTTCCACCCCGTGCATGTAATCGTCTGTGACGCGGACGGAGTGGTTCGCGTTCTGAAAGAACACCGACGAATACGCTTCGCCATCGATCGACGAATCGTAGCCCTGCTCGATCAGCACGTGGGCTTTGCGCTCTTCCTTCGTCTTGCTCTCGATGAACTCGACGATGTCCGGATGATCCACGTTGAGGATCACCATCTTGGCCGCACGCCGCGTCTTGCCGCCGCTCTTAATCACTCCAGCGAACGCGTCGAAGCCCTTCATGAAACTCACCGGCCCGGACGCGATCCCGCCGCCGGAAAGAGTCTCTTTGCTGCCGCGCAGAGCAGAAAAATTCGTTCCCGTGCCGGAACCCCACTTGAAGAGCATGCCTTCGGTCTTGGCCAGGTCCATGATGGATTCCATCTTGTCCTGGACCGAATTGATGAAGCATGCCGAGCACTGCGGCTTCGCCTGCACGCCCACGTTGAACCACACCGGTGAATTGAACGCCACCTTCTGCTCGACCAGCAGATGCGTCAGCTCGTCCTGAAACGCCGATTTCGATTCGGCGCCAGCGAAATATCCGCCCTCTTCGCCCCAGCGCACGATCGTATCCACCACCCGCCCGATCAGTTGACGCACAGACGTCTCGCGCGCCGGCGTATTCGGCTTTCCATGAAAGTATTTCGACGCGACGATATTCGTCGCCGTCATCGACCACGGCTTGGGAACTTCCACGTTCTCCTGGCGGAAAATTACCTGCCCTTTATCATTGCCTATGATTGCGGTTCGCCGCTCCCATTCGATCTTGTCGAACGGAGACTCTTTCCCGTCGGTGAACTTCCGGTGGAACTCCAAACCGGTCGTGCGCTGCGCCGTCTGTTCCGTTTGAACCTTCGAAGTCAAAGCCGTTCTCGTTTCCGCCATTTTCTGCCTCCGCGCCGGCAGTACTCGTCCGCCGAATGGTTGGCCGGGATACCAGGCGGGAGGATGTCTTACCCAATTTTACCTCCAACCAGGACCCGGGGTCTTGTTGCGTGTATCGCTGATACACGGAAACGTGAAGAACACTCAAAGCGGCCTCCAACCCCCGTCGGCTGCCGCCCTGAACCGAAAAAAGAGAAAAGCGCCGCCAAGCCTCGCCACACAGTGCTGGCGGGTCAGCGGCTGCTCTGTCTCTTGGTTGAACTCGCTCTGGCCTTCACGCGGCTGCCGTCGGCGCTGGGCGGGACGACGAACTCGCCGCGTTTTTCCTCGAGCGCTGGGTGCGCAGTATCGTGTCTTGCGAAAAGCTTGTCAAGGGGATTCCGCAACCCCACCACAAAATGTTAGGTCGGCGGTGTCCAAAATGCACTATTCATTGTGGTACACCCGCCCGCTACCACAACTCCCCGCAAGACGCGCTTGCACCCCGCGTCCGCGCCGCGATTTCGACCTTTTCCCGCACCCTAACCCTTGTGCTCTCGTAAGCAACAACGGCGGAATTGACTTCCGCCCCGCGCTGCCAAAAAATCGTTGTGCATCCTTATGACCTCGCAAGTCCCAGCCATCGAAATCGACGGCCTCACCAAAGACTATCCGGTGGGGTTCTGGCGTAAACGTATGCGCCGCTCGCTCGATAGTCT
>JASHWB010000195.1 GCA_030044295.1 Candidatus Acidiferrales bacterium | reverse complement strand
GAAACTGTGCCCGGCCAGGCCGCGTCCGGCGGGGAAACGGTACTGAAACAGGTTACCGAGCAAATTGGGGGCGGGCGACAATGCTACGAGGCAGTTGCGGATATCGCCCGGCGGAAGCACTCTGTACTCGCGCCGCAGCCGGCCGGAGCTGCCTCCGTCGTCGGTTACGGTAACGACGGCGGTCAAGTCCGAAATGGGCGCGAGCGGGTCGAATTTGTCGCGTTCGGCCACATGCGGTTTTAGCCCGCGCAACACGGCCGAGAGGCCGGTGCCGCCTCCGAGAGCCACCACGCGGATGGGCGGCGAGCGCTTTTCCAGAGCTAATTTCATGAAAAAAGCTGAAAGCTAGCCAGCGGAGCCATCCCGTTCGGGGTAGAGCAGCTCCGTGAAGCGCGGGTCTTCCTGCAAGAATGAGAAGTCTTCATCGTTGCGCGCGTGATAGCGGTTTTCGGGGCGCAACTGGATGGCGAGCTTGAGGTTCTCCATGGCCGAGTCGGCCTCGCCCGTGAGGCAATCGAGCGCGGCGATGGCGTACACGATGTGATCGGCCTTGGGAGCTGCCTTGCGGGCACGGTCGAGATGTTCGCGTGCTTCGTCCCAGCGGCCCATATTCATCAGGGCCACGCCCTGCGTGTAGTGGTCCTCGGCCGATTTCGGCGCAGCTGCGGGAGCCGGCGTGACGCGCTGCGCGCAGATGCGCAAATGGACCTGAGCGCGGTCGGCCAAATCCCTGGCAGGGCCCTCCACCACGCGTTCGAAGAGCTCCCGGGCGCGGGCCCATTTCTGCTGCTGAAAATTGCGGAGCGCTTCTTCGTAGAGCTTCAACTGCTGTTGTTTAGCCTGCGCGTCAGGATCTGGAGGAGCTGCCTTGGTTTTTGAGTTGGACGCTAAAGCTTTTTTGCTCATAGACTTATGTGTCGAGCGAGAGATTTGCGGAACCTTCGCCGCACGCCGTTTCACAAATGTACCCCGCGGGATCAGTACAACGCACGATAGCAAAATCAGGAGAAAGAATCAAATCGGGGGCTCGCAGGGCGGTGGATAAGCCTTAATTCTGACCGCCTTCCCTCACGATCAAAAGAATCAAACTGACGTGTTACGGGCTACGGCGCTAACGCGGTCTACCAGCTGTCCGCCTGAGACTGAGCCAGTGGAGCTTTTCTCACCGCAGCCGCGGGCTTAATGACTCGGCAAACGCTTCTAGGCGGTTGAGTGGGAGAACCTTGATTTCCTGCTCCGCGAACAGGCGCAGGATGAATTCATGGTGGCGGTTCTCGGGCGACGGCGCGACCTCGGTAACCGCGGAAAATTCGGCCTGCGACGATTTCGCGCGAATGCGCTCGGCAGTGTACGCATAAACCTTTGCATTCGAGAAGTCGCGCCCGAGCGGAACGGCGTGCAGGTAGCCGCGCATTCCGTTATAGCGATAGGCATAGTCGATGTGGAAAGGATCACCCGGCTGCGTGAATTCGTCCACGCGGACGCCTCGCTGCATTTTGTCGAGGATGCGCCGGCGCACGAAAACATCTTTCAGTCGCGAGCGGATCCATTCCTTGGTGCTCTCGACAATGCCAGTCCGCGTCTGAGACGGCGGAGCCACGTGCTCGCGGTAGAGGCGGTCCATTTCGGCCTCGAAATCCTCAGCCAGCACGGCGCGCCGCGGGCTAAACTGCAGCACGTTGGACAAGGAATCTTCGAGTTTCGCCAGATACTCACCGGCCTGTTTTTCCGTGCCGCGCAGGCGAGATTCCAATTCCGGGGCGAGGCTTCGCAGCAAAGCGTCATCCGCCGAAGGATGCAGGCGCCGCAGGCGGCTGAACCCGCGTTCGTCGTCGAGCATTCGCACGCCGCGCCGCGCCGCGGGGGCGCCTGGAGCGAGTGGGACGAGCGGCAGTTGCTCCAAAATCAAGCCGACGTTGAGCCATTCGTCCCGGATCAAATTTGGCGTGTAGCGCAAAATCCGGTAATACATGGTTTGTAGCTGTTCTGCGTGTGGCATCATTCACGTCCAGTTTGAAAAAGGCTGGGCCGAAGATTTCCAGGCCTGCACGATCAGTCCGCGGATAATCGAACGGCGGCGCGAGAGCTGCTGCAGCATCTGGTCGAGCGCGTCCGAATCGTCCCCGTACCATTCCGGCGGAATGCCACCGGCGATTTCGCCAATCACGGATTCATCCATGCGCGTTTCGAGGCGCGTAAGCCACGGCTCGAAGGAGTCTATTCCGCGAACCCCTTCATACACGAGGTGGCGCGCGTAGATGCCCCGCAACGCGCCGTCCGGAAAGCTCCACTCGCAAGCGTTGAAACAGAATCCCTGGTCGATCATCTGCGTGCGGTATTGCGATTCGCCGGCCGGACGGAAAAAAATCGCCTGGCGGCCGTTCGTATTGCACGTCCATTTGTCGAACACAAACATGCCGCGGAAATCGGCAAGATTGGCAACGTCACGCAACTGCTCGTCCGGCAGAAAATCGTACACCACCGTTTCGCGGGGCGGCCCCGGATAGCGGGACCCGAATTGCAATCCCGCCTGGCATCGGGATCGCCCCCGGCCGAGCTCGATTACGAGATCGTCCGTGTATTCGATCAAGTCCTCCCGCACTTCCACAACTGCCGTTTCCGGGGCGGGTAAACCCAGGCGCGCCGCCAACCTTGTGCCGAGCAATTCGTTCGCCAGAATGCGCGCCCCTTGCGGGTTGTTGCGGAACTTCACCACATAATAGCCGTCGTCCGCACAGCGCATCAGATGCGATTGAGCGCCTCCGCGCATCCTTCGGATCTGTTCAAGGGCCAACGGCATCGAGCGCGTATGCTAACGATGCAACGATACATACCGCAAGCAAAACATCGTGGGAGATGAGACGGAGAATACGGCGCACATAAGAACGTGTACCAGTTTGGAGCGGCTTCCGACTATGGATTTTCGAGTTCCAAAAACGACGCCGCTCGCGGCCGGAGCGCCGCGAGCGGCAGTTTTAGAAAGTTCGCATATCAGTATGTTCGCGGTAGGCGACAGACGCGGCGTTAGCGCTTCTTGCGACGTCCGCTCTTCTTGGCAGTCCGCTTCTTCGACTTCGCCTTTGGCTTGGCCTTGGCTTTCTTTCGACGTTTCGGAGCAGCCTTCTTGGCCGGTTTGCGCTTGGCTTTCGCGGCCGGGCGGCGAGATTGCGCTGGCCGAGGAGCTTCGGTTTCCTCCTCTTCGGCAGGCTCTTCCTCAGCGATGACTTCCTCTACTTCGACGACCTCGGCCGGCTGCTCCTGCCCTTCCTCTTCTTCTTCCCAGCCGGGCAGTTCGTCGTCATCTTCGTCGTTCATCTTGGCGTAGAACATGTACTCCTCCGTCGATCAAGGGCATTGAACAGCCTCTCAGGCCTTCGCTGCATATAAGCGGGTTCTCAGAAGTTTGTCAAGGCGGAAAGGAAGGAGATGCCGAGGCTGCGCATGAGTGCAGTCGAGAAGGCTGAGGCAGCCGAAAACCCGTCGAAAAGACACAGAGGTATCAAA
>JASHWB010000013.1 GCA_030044295.1 Candidatus Acidiferrales bacterium | reverse complement strand
TGGTTGACATACTTTTGATGCGTCTTGAGATAAGACGAAAACGTTCAGTGCGCGTCCGCCCCAGGTGGGGAAGTTTCCGAATCTCGAAGGAGGCATTTCATGGCAACACGTTTTACGCTGAATGGTAAGCCTCAGGCGGTGGACGTCGATCCCGATATGCCGCTTCTCTGGGTAATCCGCGACCATTTGAATATGACCGGAACGAAATTCGGCTGTGGTATGGCGCTGTGCGGCGCCTGTACGGTCCACATCAATGGAGACGCAATCCGATCTTGCATCACGCCGATTTCGAGCGTCGAAGGAAAGCAGGTGACAACGATCGAGGGCATTTCGCCCGACCATAGTCATCCGGTACAGCGTGCCTGGATCGAGGTGGACGTTCCCCAGTGCGGCTATTGCCAGTCGGGACAGATCATGTCCGCGACGGCGCTGCTGGCGAAGAATCCTCATCCAACCGATGCGCAAATCGAAGAGGCAATGGCCGGGAACATCTGCCGCTGCGGCACCTACCAGGACATTAAGGCGGCAATCCATCGCGCGGCTGCCTTACAGGCATCGGGGTCAAAGCCTCAGAGTTCCGAACTCGATAGCGTGCCTGCCGGTGTGATTGCAGGAGGTGCGGAATGAGCACGATTACCAGTGGAATCGACCGCCGCAAATTCCTGAAGACCGGCTTGGCCGGAGCGACGGGCTTGATCGTCGGATTCTATCTGCCAGGCCGCCGCCAAATCCTTGCGGCTGAAGTGGCGCCCGCCGATATGAATGCCTTCATTCAGGTCAGCTCCGAGAACACGGTCACAATTATCGTGAGCAAGTCGGAAATGGGGCAGGGCGTGGCGACGGCAATTCCGATGCTTGCCGCCGAAGAGCTCGAATGCGACTGGCGCAAGATCAGATTTCAGTTTGCACCGGCCGCGCGCGTTTACTTCGATCCTGCGTTTGGAATGCAAGGCACTGGCGGAAGCACCAGCGTCCATTCCAGTTGGGAGCCGCTGCGTAAAGCGGGCGCGACGGCTCGCGAGATGCTGATTGCCGCGGCGGCCCAAAAGTGGGGTGTGGACGCGTCGGAATGCCGGGCTGAAAACGGCGAAATCGTTCACATGGGCACGAAGCGCCGCGCGACTTACGGCAGCCTGGCTGAGGCGGCTGGGAAACTTCAACCGCCGACGGACGTCAAGCTGAAGGATCCCGCGGAGTTCAAGGTCATCGGCAAACCGATGAAGCGGCTCGACACGCCGGAGAAGACGAACGGCCGCGCCAAATTCGGCATCGACCAGCGCCGCCCCGGCATGTACCACGCCGTTGTGCTGCGCTGCCCAGTTTTCGGCGGCAAGGTGGCGAGCTTCGATGCAACGAAGGCGAAACAGGTCCGCGGCGTCAAGGACGTGGTGCAGATTTCGGACGGCATCGCCGTGGTTGCCGACAACACGTGGAGCGCCATGCAGGGCCGCAAAGCTCTGGACGTGCAGTGGGATTTCGGTCCGGACGCTGACTTCAGCACCGAGACGATGTACGCCGATTTCGGGAGATCACTCGACAGGGAACAGGGCTATTCGGCCAAGAAGGTGGGCGACGCTGCGTCCGCTCTCAACGGCGCTGCGATAAAGGTTGAAGCCGAGTATCGCGCTCCATACGAGGCCCACGCCACGATGGAGCCGATGAACTGCACGGCGGACATCCGCGAGGGCGAGAGCGCAGACCTGTGGGTGCCTACGCAGTTCCAAACGCCTTCGCAGAATACAGCTGCGAAAATCGCCGGCGTGAGCCCCGATAAGGTAAACGTTCACACGACGTTCCTGGGCGGAGGGTTTGGCCGGCGAGGATGGTCGGACTTCGTAATCGAAGCGTGCGAAACATCGAAGGCGATGAAGGCGCCGGTGCAGGTGACATGGTCGCGCGAGGACGACATGCAGCACGATTACTATCGTCCCGCGTCACTGGTGCGCTTTTCGGCGGGCCTCGATTCCGACGGCAAGCCCGTTGCCTTCAACGCTCATATCGCTTGCGATTCAATCATGCGCTGGTTCTACGGCCCCGCCGCGGTGAAAAACGGTTTCGACGATAGCAGCGTCGAGGGAATCGCGGACATTCCGTACGACATCCCCAATATCGCGGTGAATTACAACCTGGTAGCCGGACCGGTTCCGCAGGGCTTCTGGCGCTCGGTGGGCGCTTCGCAGAATGGTTATTTTCGGGAGTGTTTTATCGACGAAGTAGCCGCCGCGGCGAAAAAAGACCCCTACGAGTTCCGCCGCGACCTGCTGAAAGGCAACGATCGTAATCTCGGCGTGCTGAATCTGGTGGCCGAAAAAGCTGGATGGGGTAAACCGGTGCCGGCAGGGCGCTACCGCGGAATAGCCGTGGTCGAGGCGTTCAATACCTACGTCGCAGAGGTCGCGGAGATTTCGCTCGATAAGGACAGGAACGTCAAAGTTCACCGCGTTTGGGTGGCCGTCGATCTGGGCCAGCCGGTGAATCCCTCGATCATCGAGCAGCAGGTCCGCGGAGGAGTCGTTTACGGGTTGTCGCAGACGCTCAAGGGCGAAATCACCATCGATAAGGGGCGCGTCGTACAGGGCAACTTCGATACGTTCGAAGTGCTACGCATGAACGAAATGCCGCACGTCGAGGTATACATCACCAACAGCCACTCAGTGCCGCCGACCGGGATGGGCGAGCCTGCAGTGCCGCCGATCGCGCCGGCTGTTGTCAATGCGATCTTCGCGGCCACTGGCAAGCGCATTCGCAAAATCCCATATCGCCCGGACGATCTGGCGTAGTTCAGGCCGCTCGGCAAAACCTCTCCGATCCCCGCTAATTCTCACGGGTTGGCGGGGCTTTGTGTAGGGCCGCCGTTCCAGCCAATGCAGTAAAGGGAGCCTTACTGGATCGAGGCTGGCTACCGTGAGAGCGGATACATCAGCCACGCGACGCCGACCGCCACGATCAAGAACAGCACGAGCGTCCAGAGCGCGTAGCGAAGCCGCGCGCGGACCGTTCGCCGGCCAAGTGACGCAAGCGCGAGCGACACGAGGGCCGCGAACAGCACCATGGCCCAGAAATGATTCAATCGCATCCCGCCGAGCTCATTCATCGGCGCCGCCCCAGCGCGAGTTCAACCGCGTCGATCGCGGCGATCAAATTCACTAAGCCCGCACCGG
>JASHWB010000194.1 GCA_030044295.1 Candidatus Acidiferrales bacterium | reverse complement strand
GTTGAATGGTGCGATCGGCGGAAGCAGGAGTCGCGGCCAGAAGCAGCAGGCACGGGATCAGCAAGCTGGAATATTTGCAGCAGGCGGAAACGGGATTTGAATTACATGCGCTCATTGCCCCACCCCTCGGTCGGCCATCTGAGCCAGCAAGTCCGCTTTCTGTTCGTATGCTTGGTAAAGGTAATCCCGCGCGAGTTCATTTTCCGGCTGTTCGCTGACGCTCTTTTCGCAGAGGGCGATGTCGTTGTCAACGATTGCGAGGTTCTGGTGAAACGACGCGGAAATAGACGGATTGACGTCAGCGAGATCGGCAAGCGCCACGTGCTCCGCGGCGTCGAGTTCGGCATTCAGGGGTTTAATCGATCTTTGCGTGCGAGCCAGCCATTGCGAATCGTCGATCTGCTTCCCGTTCGGCGCGACGAACAGGAATGACAGAGCAATCAGAAGCGCGAGATACGCCCCCGCCATCGCGGGCCGCAAGGCTCCGGCAAACCAACCAGCAAACCATCCGGGTGATTGGAAAGTGCGATTCCCGGGCTGCGGCCGCGCAGCGGCGGGCGCGGTGTGGCGGGCTACATCGCGAATGAGCCCTTCTTCCTGCAATTGCGCGCGCAGAGCGTTCCACAAACGGGGAGACGGCGCCGCGTCTTCGAGAGACCACTCGCGAGCGGCTTTTGCGATCGCGCCCACATCCTCGGCTAGGCCGCGGCACTGCTGGCATTCGCGTGCGTGCACGCGCGCCGCCGTGGAACGCTCGCCGCTCAGCCAATCGTCCAGCTGATCCGCGAATTGGCTACAGTCCATCGTGCTTAAGGGCGTGCCCATGGCTTATCAATCCTCGCTGCTTGAACCGCCGGCTGCCCGGCGCTCTTCCCGCGCTTTCTCGCGAACCGTCTCATGCAGTAGATCCCGCAGGCGCATGCGCGCTTTGTGCAACTGCGACTTCGAGTTTCCGATCGAACAGCCCATAATCTCGGCAATTTCGTTGTGTTCGAATCCCTGCACGTCGTGCAGCACAAAAACCGATTTGTACCCCGGAGGCAATTGCTCCACCGCCCGCTGCAAATTCACGCGATCGAGAGAACCGCTCAAGCGCACGTCCAAGGTGCCAAAATCCCGGCGCGGCGTTCCGGATTCCTCATCGGGGTCGGTCACTTGCTCGAGCGAAGTTTCCTTGCCCGACTTCTTGCGTAACTTCATCAGCACCACGTTGACCGAGAGACGGTGCAGCCAGGTGGAAAACGCCGATTCGCCGCGGAACGTGGAGATCTTACGGAAAAGCTGCAGGAACGCCTCTTGCGTCAGGTCTTCCGCCTCCGCGGTGTTCCCCACCATCCGGAGACATAGCGAGTACACGCGGCGATTATGCAATTGGTACAGACCTTCGAACGCCGCCGCGTTTCCTTGCTGGGCCAGCCGGATCAATTCCGGCTCTGGTATGTCCCCAGTCTCCATTCGTCTCGCTCGGGTCACGCTGCCCGCCGGGACGCATCCTTGAGTGCGATGCGTTGGTCTTTCCAAGAGTTGTACTTCCCCTTCTTGCCGCACAGCCATCTTGCCCCTGCCGCATCGCAGCGGAACCCGTGAAATTGAAAGGCCCTAAGATGCAAGAGACCGACGGAATGTCGTCCTATTGTCGTCTGATTCAGGAGGTTCGTCCAGTGGGCTGCGGATCGGGGATGGGAGCAATCGAACCAGCTTGAACTTTGACTGCTTGTGCCACGGCCGAGAAAATTCAAACGTCCGCTGTAGCAAGGAGAGAGGTGCGCCGACAAAAAAGGTCAGGTCCGGCGCGGAGGCGCGAAGCTACGCCGTAGCGCTGGAAAGGCGAGGCTTGACGCGCAGTGGCTTGGCCGTTGGCACGGCGTCTAAATCACAGGCAAGGCCGTGGAGTTGCTCAGATGGAAGCGCGCGGAGGAAGGACTTGAGCATCACCTCGGTCTCGCGCAGGCAAGTGTTGAAATCGTAGTGAAGCTCATCGAGCGTGAACCATGAGGCGATGGGCTGCGTATCCAAGCCCTTGGCGATATCACCCGCAGCTTCACGAAAATCCTGCTCCAACTGCCTGAGCATCTCCGAAAGTATTCGCAGCTTGTGGAAAAAGCGGGAACGGCCGCGAAAGAGGATGTGATGGATGATTTCGTTCCAAGAGGCGGCGCTGCGCGCCAGATTCCCGCGGAAAAATGTGGAGTTAAGCGGTTTCACCGCAGGGAACTCGGGAATCGACCGGCCACGGCGCTGGAGAGCGGTGCAAAAAGAAGCGAGGGAAGCTGCCAGCGCTTCAAGCAAATCGGCTGCAACGGCCACCTGCTGGCGGGCGCAGACCAGCTCTCCGCGTGATCGCAACGAGAGGGCGTCATCGAGCGCGACGCTCATCATGGCGTAGGCGCATTCCCAGCGGCCTACGACCGCGTCAAAAAGGTCGTTCTTTTCCCGCGGCAGGGCCGTAATCCAGTCGTCAGATACACTGCGCCGGACGGACGCGGCAAGCGTCTTTCGCCTAGGAAACACCACCTACCCCCGAAAACTCAGACATTATAACACTGGTCTCAATTCGGCCCTGTTCCTTGACGGTTTGTGAAGCCGGTCGATATACTGACGTGCGGCTCGCCTGAGCCGTTTCCCGAAAAACAGAAAGGTTCGCCTTGGAATTTGAGCCGCTCGATCAGTACTTGCAACGCCGCAAGAAACTGACGGAAATTGAAGCACTTGGCTATCCGGCTCACCCGCACAAGTTCGATTGGACGCACACTCCCCGGCAAATTTCTGAGCGGTTTGGGGCTAGTACCAGTGAGGAACTTTCGTCGCAGAATGTTGAGGTGCAGGTGGCGGGGCGCATCGTGGCGCTGCGGCCGCACGGAAAAGCTGGGTTCGCCCACTTGGCTGGCGACGGCGCGAAGATCCAGATTTACGTGCGACTGGACGTGGTGGGCGACCAGGCGTTCAAGCTGTTTCAACTTCTTGATCTCGGCGATATCGCCGGCGTGCGGGGGCATCTGTTTCGAACCAAAACGAACGAATTGACGGTAAAGGTCGAAAGGCTGCAGCTGCTTACAAAGGCATTGCTGCCTTTGCCGGAGAAATGGCACGGACTTGCGGATACGGAGATGCGCTACCGACGGCGCTACCTCGATCTGATAGGCAACGAAAAGACGCGGGAGATTTTTCTGCGCCGCGCGCAGGTCGTTCGCGAACTGAGGCGCTTTTTCGACGAGCGCGGCTACGTGGAAGTTGAAACCCCGATGATGCATCCCATCCTCGGAGGCGCGACCGCGCGGCCGTTCACGACGCATCACAACACGCTGGACATGGACCTGTACCTGCGAATCGCGCCGGAGCTGTATTTGAAAAGGCTGGTAGTCGGCGGGCTGGAGCGCGTCTACGAAATCAACCGCAATTTTCGCAATGAAGGCATCGACGCGATTCACCAGCCGGAATTCACCATGTTGGAGTTTTATCAGGCGTATAGCGACGGGCCCGCGTTAATGGATTTGACCGAGGAGTTGCTGCGCGGCTTGGCGGAAAAGATTTGCGGCGGAGCGAACGTTTCGTTTGGCGAGCGGGAAATCGATTTCAGCCGCTTCGAGCGGCTGTCGATGCGCGAGGCGATCCGGAAGTTCTGGCCCGCTGCCGCCGGTGTCGCGCCGAGCAAGGAAGAACTTATCGCAAAGAATGGCCCGCGGAAGATTGTGGAGCGCTACAACACGTTCGCCCGTCCGAAAGGCCTCGACACGATCGATGAGGACGAAAATGCCTCGGCTGGCGAATTGATCGGAGAGTTGTTCGAAGCGATTGCGGAACAGCATCTGGTTCAGCCGACTTTCATCCACGATTTCCCGGTGGAAATTTCGCCGTTGGCGAAAAGGCGCGAAGACGATCCGTCACTCGCCGAACGATTCGAGCTGTTTGTGGCCGGGATGGAGATCGCCAACGGATTTTCTGAGCTGAACGATCCAGATGATCAGGAGCGGCGATTCCGGGAGCAGGTGGAAAAGGGCGGCCAAGAAATGCCAAAAGAAGTTGACGTGGATTACATTCGGGCGCTCAGCCATGGCTTGCCGCCGACGGCGGGCGAGGGCATTGGCATCGATCGGCTGGTGATGCTCTTTACAGACTCTCACGCGATCCGCGAAGTGATTCTCTTTCCGCTGCTGCGCCATGCGGCGGAAGCAGATGCGGCGGCCGCTGGGCAAGACACACCCGTCAAGCCGTCAGACGATCGATCGGATAATCGATCCCAATGACATTCGAATGGCTGGTGGCGAAGCGCTACTTGCGGTCGCCGAACCGGCCTGCAGTGCTGCGGCTCGTCACATATCTGGCGAGTCTTGGAGTGGCGGCCGGGGTGATGACTCTGGTGGTCGCGCTGGCGATGAACACCGGTTTTCGCGAGGCAATTCGCAACCGGCTGCTCAGCGTGACCGCGCACGTGAATCTGAAGCCGATGAGCCCCGAAGGCGTTCGCGATTATCGGACGCTCGTGGCGCGGCTCTCGAAAACCCCTGGAGTGCAATCGATCGTCCCAGCCGTTTACGACACCGTGCTGCTTTCGATCGGCGCACGGGCGCGCGGCGTGGTGCTGAAGGGCGTTGATCCGCAGCTCGAAACCAAAGTGGACGGAGCGCTGCGGCATCTGGCGGCCGGATCCGCGAATTTCGCTCCAGATGCGGATGGCGTGCCTGCGCTGATCGTGGGACGGTTGATGGCCGACGATTTGAACATTTCGGTCGGCGATTACGTGACGTTGACGAGCCCGCAAGGGAACCTCACGCCATTCGGAATGGTGCCGCGGGCGCGGCGCTTCCGCGTGGCGGGAATTTTCGATTCTGGATTCTATGATTACGACGCGAACTGGGCCTTCGTGACTCTTCCATCGGCGCAAGAATTAGCCGGGGTGGGCGACGTTGCGAGCCTGCTGGAAGTGCGGGTGAACAATCTGGACGAGGCGCAATCCGTGGCGAACGAACTGGTGAAGCGCGCGGGAGCGGGCTTCTTCGCCACCACGTGGATGCAGGAGAATCGGGCGCTCTTTCGCGCCATGAGCTTGGAAAAATTGGTCACGGCGCTATTCATCGGACTGATTACCTTCGTTGCCGGGCTAAACATCCTGGTGGTGCTTACCATGACGGTAAGCGATCGCGCGCGAGACATCGCGGTTCTGATGGCCGTTGGCGCCCGGCGCAGCCAAATTCGCACTATTTTCGTTCTGCAGGGCCTGGTGGTGAGCATCGTGGGAACGCTCATTGGCTTGGCGGTGGGATACGGCATTGCGTTGACCGCGAACCGCTGGCAATTGATTCCGCTAAATCCCGAAGTGTACGCGATTCCTTACGTACCCTTTCACGCCAACGGCTTCGACGCGCTCTGGATTGCAGCCGCGGCACTGGCCATCAGTGCAGCCGCAACGATTTTGCCCGCGCGGTCCGCCTCGCGCATTCTGCCTGTCGACATTCTTCGCTTCGAATAAGGCTGCTGAAAACGATTACGGCTCTTTCTGAAACGGCATGCTGCAAATTCCGCCGTACGGTCCCGATCAACAATTCCGTGTTTTCGCATAGGTGTTTCGATTCGTTCTCAATGCGCGCACATGGTAAAATCACTTGTGGATGCCAGCTTGTGACAAAAAATGGCAACGGCCCGCGCGGCGGAAAGAGAAATCCAGGTAATAACTGGGAAAACTGCTAGGCGTAAAGCGGCATTTGGCGGAATTAGGTTTGTGGAAGAGAAGGAGATACGCTCGGCCGAGTTCGGCATCTAAAGTGTGTGAGAGATTTGAGGAATGAATAGGCTGGCCAGTACCGTTATTGCCGTCGAGGATGGGCGCACTGGCGCGCCTGGGCCGAAAGGCGCCATTCTCCGCGCCGAGGACCTGCGCAAGGAGTTCTACTCCGGGCAGCAGGAGATCGTGCCGCTGGATGGGGTAGATTTTTCGGCCGAGCGCGGCGATCTGATCGCGATCGTCGGGCCGTCGGGCTCGGGAAAAAGCACTTTTTTGCACCTGCTGGCGGCGCTGGACACTCCAACAAGCGGTGCAGTATACTTCGCGGGAGATTCGCTTCTCTCGCTCTCTGAATCGGAGTTGGCAGCTTACCGGAATCGCTCGGTCGGTTTTGTGTGGCAGCGGCATCATCTGCTGCCGGACTTTACCGCCGCCGAAAACGCCGCGATTCCACTGCTGGTGCATGGCGCGCCGGCGGGCGAGGCGTTGCGGACAGCAGAACGGTGGTTGGGGGAAGTGGGCTTGGCCAGTCGCGCGGGACAGCGAGCCGGGGAGCTTTCTGGCGGTGAGCAGCAGCGCGTGGCGATTGCGCGCGCGCTGGTAAACGACCCTGTTTTGCTTCTGGCGGACGAACCCACAGGCGACCTGGACGAACGGAACGCGGCCGGTGTGTTCGATCTGATCGAGCGGCTGCATCGTTCGCACCGTCTTACGACAATCCTAGCAACACATAACATGACACTGGCGCGGCGAGCGGACCGCGTGCTGGCTTTGCAGCACGGGAGGCTAGGGCCGGGCGCCGATGCGCTTGCTGAAGGCAAAATGACCTTGGGCGGCGAGCCGGCCGCTTCAGGGGAACTTGGGTGAACCGTGTTTGAACGTTACACAGAGAAGGCGCGGCGGGTGATTTTCTTCGCTCGATACGAGGCCAGCCAATACGGCAGCCCCTACATCGAGACGGAACATTTGCTGCTGGGTTTGCTGCGCGAGGATAAGGCGCTGGCCAACCGATTCCTGCGCACGCACGGGTCCATCGAGTCCATTCGCAAAGAGATCGAATCGCGCATCACGGTGCGCGAGCGCATTTCCACGTCGGTAGAAGTGCCTTTGAGCCAGGAGTGCAAGCGGATACTGAATTATTCGGCGGAAGAAGCGGAGCGTCTCGGCCATAAGCACGTGGGAACGGAACACTTGCTTCTCGGTGTTTTACGGGAAGAGAAATCCTTTGGCGCCGAAATCCTGCAGGAGAGAGGATTGCGGCTTTCCACCGTACGCGAGGAGTTGGCGCGCAGCACGGGGGGAGAGAAGGTGGCTGTGAACAGGCCAAAAGAAGCATCCCTGCTTGCCGAATTCAGCCGCGACCTGACGCAAGCGGCAATGGAGGGGCAGCTCGATCCGCTCGTGGGCCGCGACCGCGAGCTGGAGCGGGCCATCCAGATCCTCTGCCGCCGTACGAAGAACAACCCCGTCCTGATTGGTGAGCCGGGCGTGGGCAAAACAGCCATTGTTGAAGGCTTAGCTCAGCGCATCGCCGACGGCGACGTTCCGCCTTTTCTTGCCGACAAGCGCATTCTCTCGCTCGATCTTTCACTCATCGTAGCTGGCACGAAATACCGCGGGCAATTCGAGGAACGGCTCAAGACCATCATGAAAGAGTTGATGGAGAGCCAGAACGCGATCGTATTCATCGACGAGCTGCACACGCTGGTTGGTGCGGGCTCCGCGGAAGGTTCGCTCGATGCCGCAAATATCCTGAAGCCCGCTCTGAGCCGCGGCGAGATTCAGTGCATCGGCGCGACCACGCCGGGCGAATACCGCAAATCAGTCGAGAAAGACCGCTCTCTCGAGCGCCGATTCCAGGCCGTCAAAGTTCCGGCGCCCGGAGAAGACGATGCGATCCGCGTCCTGCAAGGTGTTCGCGACCGGTACGAAAAATTCCACGCCGTCACCTATACGGAAGAGGCGATTCGCTACGCCGTGTATCTCTCGAACCGTTACATTCCAGACCGCTTTCTGCCGGACAAGGCGATCGACCTGCTCGACGAAGCCGGCGCGCGCGTGAAGCTGCGCCAGGCGATGCTGCCGGACGAAGTATCCGAAGTGCAGAAGCGCGTGAAGTTCATCACCCACCGGATGGAAACGGCCATTGCCAATCACGAGTTCGAAAAGGCGCGCTTCTATTCGGAAGAAGAGCGCAAAGAGAAGGAACATCTGCGCACGCTGCGCGAGAAACTGAAGATCGACGAGTCCAGCACCGGCGTGGTGACGCGGGAAGACATTGAAGAGGTGGTGGCGCGCTGGACCGGAATTGCCGTCACTTCCATCAAGGAAGACGAGCAGCAGAAGTTGCTGCGCATCGAGGAAGAATTGCACAAGCGCGTTATCAGCCAAGACCGCGCGATCACAGCTTTGGCACGCGCGATTCGGCGCAGCCGCGCGGGACTGAAAGCGCCGGGACGTCCGGTGGGTTGCTTCCTGTTTCTCGGACCGACCGGCGTAGGCAAGACGGAAGTTGCGCGGCGGCTGGCGGAATTTCTGTTCGGCAGCGAAAAATCGCTGATCCGCTTCGACATGTCGGAATACATGGAAAAGCATTCCGTATCGAAGCTGATCGGCGCGCCTCCGGGATACGTGGGATACGAAGAGGGCGGCCAGCTCACAGAGCGCGTCCGCCGCACGCCGTATTCCGTGATCCTGCTCGACGAAATCGAGAAGGCGCATCCAGACGTGTACAACATCCTGCTGCAAGTTTTTGAAGACGGACAATTGACAGACGGCCTGGGCAATACTGTAGACTTCCGCAACACCATTATCATCCTGACCTCGAACCTGGGCGCGAGGCAGCTGCAGAAGCAATCTGGTCTGGGCTTCCAGCACACGGATCTCGTGCTGGCAGCGAAGAGCCAGGACGACATGGTGATGGGCGAAGTCAAACGAGCGTTTAATCCGGAATTTTTGAACCGGTTGGACGAAGTCATCCTGTTCAATTCGCTCACAGACGACGACCTGTTGCGCATCATCGATTTGCTGGTCGGCCAGATCAACGACACGCTGGTGCACCGGCAAGTGCAGATCGTCTTGACGCCCGAGGCGCGTCAGTGGATTCTCGAGAAAACCTG
>JASHWB010000193.1 GCA_030044295.1 Candidatus Acidiferrales bacterium | reverse complement strand
GCCAGCCAAGGGGCCGCACTTGCTGGCTTAACCCAACTTCATACACGACGCCAGCGCCCTATACCTTCGGGAATTTGGGTAACAACAGCCTGTTCGGGCCGGGATCTATCGTCGTGAACACGGGTTTGTGGAGAGACTTTCAGATAACCGAGCGGCAGAAAATCGAGTTCAAGTGGGAGATATTTAATCTGCCGAACCACGCAAATTTGTACAACCCCAGCATCGATGGTGCTGGCATCGGGCTTCCGACTTTCGGCCAGCCGACGCTGGGAAGCACGGCCGGCCTTGGAGCGCTCAACCAAACTGTCAACGATCCGAGAACGATGCAATTCTCGCTGAAATACAGCTTCTAGCGAACAGCCGCCGCCTCAGATAGTGCGGGTCTAAGGATCACGCCCGGCGGTGCGTATCTATTTGTCGGTACTCCTCGACGATCGCGCGCGGCGACCCATTCGACGGCACCGCTGTGAATGGCTAGGAGTTTTCCAGCACCGGACTGCACCTGAAAATCGAACGCTTGCGCGTCGTTCCATTTGGTGATATTCGTTTGCCCCGGTGGGGACAGGTCTCCGGGTGCTGGACAAGACTCCGGTCAAGGTAGGCTGTGGCCTAGTTTTCCTCTCCGTTTCCTCTGTAGCGCGGGCGCAGGCATTGTTTCGCTGTTCAAGTCCGAGGTACTGTGGGCGATTCGTTGGAGTGCCACGCGTAGGTTGTCCAGTTTTTTAGAAAGCAGATGGTGCTACGGCCTGAAATCTGACGTCTTTCAGAAATTTCACGTCGTTTGCGAGGCTTGAAGCAATGCACACCTTATATTCGCTATGTTACTGGCTCGGAAATACGCCGCTGGGGAGCGCGATACACAACTCTACGTGGATGTTTCCGGTCATCGAAACGGTCCATCTGTTCGGCGTGGTCGTACTGGTAGGCTCTGCTTCCGTCTTGGACCTGCGGCTGATGGGCGTGGCTTTCAAGGATTACACGGTATCGAGGCTCGCGGCGCGCTTTCTGCCATGGATATGGGCCGGTTTCGCAGTTCAAGTTATAACGGGAGGTCTCCTGTTTGCGTCGGAGGCAACGAAGATGTATGGCAGCGGCGTTTTTCGGGTGAAGATGCTGATGATCGCCGCGGCGGGAATTAATGCGCTTGTATTTCACTTCCTTGCGTATCGGAGCGTTGGAACGTGGGAGCGGGATCCGGTCGCTCCGCTATCCGTCCGCTTGGCAGGGGTGATTTCGGTGCTCCTCTGGTTCGGCATCGTTGGTGCAGGACGCTGGATCGCTTACAGCTAGTGACGGATGAATGAGGAGACCTATGGACGAAACGCTTAACATGCGAGACGGTCGAGCATGACTCCTGCTTACACATTTGCTCATTGGCTCACGCAGACGTATATCGGCCGGGAGATGCAAGGTAACGCGTATCTATTCCCAACCGTGGAAGCCCTTCACATCATGGGCAGCGCAGCGCTGGTTGGATCCACGTCGATCCTAAGCCTGCGCCTCGCGGGCCTCTTCTTGACGGACGTGCCCGTATCAAAGGTAGCAAAGCAGTTTCTCCCGTGGGCCTGGTTGGGTTTCGCCTTTCAAGTAATCACAGGAACGCTTTTGTTTATGTCAGAGGCCACGCAAGCGTACGACAACGTGATCTTCCAAGTTAAAATGGCGCTTATCGTCCTGGCAGGCATCAATGCGCTGGTTTTTCAACAGACCGTCTATCGCCGGGTCGCTACCTGGGATGCCTCGAATCCGCCTTTCGGCGCGAAGTTTGCGGGATATGCCTCGATCGTCGTATGGTTTGCGGTCATCGCCGCCGGAAGGTGGCTGAATAGCTCTGTCGCGAATGCGCCCATGCCGCCACCTCCCGTATAGCGCCAGCGGCAGCTCTTCGACCGCCGGTCCCACGCAGCATCTTCAACCCGCCAAGGCTATCGCGCGCCGGCCGGCACAAAGTTGTTTAGTATTTCGCCGCTCTCCTTTTTTGCGCTGGCGAGGGTCCCGCCCTTCTTCGCGGGATCCTTAAACGGGAAATAGTTCACGGTGATCTGGTCGCCTGGCTTCAGTGACTCTCTCGTCCATCCGCGCCGTCCCAAGTAGTTGGGGCTCATTCCTTCAAAGGCATACAGGATGATGCCTCCCTTGCCATCGGGGACGTCGAGCCAAAGCCAGGTATGAGGGTTCGTCCATTGGAAAGCTCGCACCTTGCCGGAAATAGTCTCGTGGCGCGTCATGTCGTAATCGGCAAATCCGTGATGCGCGATTGCCGTTCCTGCCGTCACCATGAGTGCTGCCAGCAATACGACGAAGAGCGCCGCTTGGTTTAGTTTCGCCTTCATTTGCTTCATCGTGAGTCTCCAAGTATTAGAAATCTGACGCCCTACTTAGAATCAGGTTCCGGCGGAGGCGGTGGCGTGATATCCACCTCCGCTTGGCCATTGCCGTTCACAGAGTTACGGTTGTTCTGCTCGCAGATGTATTCATCGATAATCCAATTTCGATGACGCTGCAAGGTCCGGGTCGTCGTGTACGGATGCGTCAGAGCAACCGGATCAATGACCGTCGTCTCGATACTCATCGTGTCGGGATCGGTTAGCCGAAAACGCTCGATGACTTTCATCTTGTCGCTGTGCGGAACGCCCGGTTCGATCTCCGTCTGCGGAGAGAATCCCACGGACTCGGCCACCAGGGTATCGCCCTCCCAGTGACCCACCGACGTCCCGAAAAAAGTAGGATCGGGGTCCTGAGGGAGCGCGCGGCCGTCCGTGTAAATATGGCGAACGATCATATAAGCCTCGCCTACGATCGTCACCTGGCCGGGTGTCAGCAAGAACTCGTACGGATACGGTTGCCCCATGATTTCCGGCAGGCCGGGCGGCAGGCAGTTCGCGGCAGACGTGTCCTCCGCGGCGTGCTCCTTTAGATCTTTAACTTTCGCGGCCCATTCAGGTGTGAGAGGCAGGGGCTGGCGCATCGGAAACGTCGGGAACTTAGATCGGGCCGCGGACCTCTGTGGACTCTGCGTCGCCTGTCCAGGCGGCACCACCAATGAAGAGTCTCCGAGCGGCGATTCCCACACGCCGGTGAAGTCGGGCAATTTGGCGAGCGCCGCCCAATCGGCAGTCGTGGGTACCGGACGCTGGAAGTTCAGCCAAGTTTGAGCCGGAGCGATAGAAGCGAACAATGCCGAAGCGAGCGCGATGACAATGAATCGTCCCAAATGATTCCCTAGTTGCTTAGCCAATCGCGGTCCCTCCTTTGGATGAAATTATCTCACCGTAACCGCAGAAAATAACAAGGTGTGTGGCAGAAATCAATCGCCAAAAACCGAATACCGCGGATGGTGGGCCAGCCACTTCGTCCTTCACCCTGAATAGCTTCTCGCTGCGAGTCTTACTTCGCCACAATGGGCGAAGGCTTGCCCCATTCGCTCCCAAACACAAATGATGACGCCGGCTTTCGCTGCCGCGCCGCCAGCTCGCGCTCGCGCAGCTGGTCCGGCAGCGACGCAGGATCGCCTGGATAGCCCAGCGCGATTCCGGCAACTGCTTCGTAGCCTTCTGGAATATGAAACACTTCGCGCGCCTTATCCGGTAAAATTCCCGCCATCTGATGCACCTGCAGACCCAGAGCCGTCGCTTGCAGCGCCATCGTCGCGGCCGCTTGGCCGACGTCGTGGAACGAGTGCCGGTTCGGCTGGCCGTTGTGCTGGAACGTCATTCCCGCCACGCTAATCGCCACCACCGGCGCGCTCTTCGCCCATCCCTGGTTGAACTCCACGAAACATTCCAGAACCTTTTTGAAATCGGTCGCCTCGTCCCTTGTCGCCACGATGAAATACCATGGCTGGGCGTTGTAGGAAGATGCCGACCATCGCGCCGCTTCGAACAGCGCTCGCAATTTTTCCCGCTCCACGGGCCTGGCATCGAATGCGCGCGGACTCCAGCGGTGCGTCAGAATTTCGTGGATCGGTGTTTCGGTCGGAGCAGGATTCTTGCGCTCATGCATCAGGCTTCGTCCTCCTTGTAGTCGGAACCGCCAATTATGAACGAAAGCCGCGCAGCCGTCGAGTGAGTGGCTTATACCCGTAGTGGGTCAGGGTGAATTTTCCGCTTATGGCTTCTGCGTGGGGCGCATCGATATTTCGCTGATGAAGCTCTGCGGCGCTTGGGTCAGGACCATCCCCACGGCATGAGCCACATCTTCCGGCTGCAACATCTTGTTCCTATCGCGGCCGCCCGGAACCCCGAATTCCGTCGCTACTGAGCCCGGACAGATGGCGCTGACCCGAATTCCGTGCGCGCGCAAATCTTCCGCCATGCAGCCGGTCAGACCCAACAACCCCCATTTCGATGCGCAATAGATTCCGCCGCCCGCGAACGTGTTCTTCCCTGCAAGGGATGCGATATTCACGATGTGCCCCGTCCCCATCCGGATCATGCCCGGCACGACCGCTTGGCTCAGCAGGAACACCGCCTTCAGATTGGTGTCTAACACCCTATCCCAGTTCCTTTCGTCGGCGTTTTGAATCGGTCCGAAGTAACCGATTCCGGCATTATTGATGAGGATTTCGATGGGGCCCAGCAGTCGTCCCGTGGTTTCGACAAGATTTTCCACGTCCGCGGTCCGCGCCACATCAGCGGGCACAGTGACCACTGCCGATCCGGCCTGCTTGCATTCGGCTGCCGCCGATTCGAGGCGCTTCGTGTCGCGCGCGCAAAGGCTTATCTTTGCTCCCATCGACGCCAGCCGGCGCGCAATCGCCAGCCCGATGCCACGGCTTGCGCCGGTAATCAGCGTGACCTTGCCTTCGAGTGGTTTTTCAGCAATCATGGAAAAGCCGCCAGGTAACACAGCGGCCTCGTCGAACATCTTACCATTCAGGTGTACCAGTCAACGACCGCTCCGACGAACGCTTTCAAAGGATTCGTACTTGCACGGTTTGGGCCGTTTCCCTATAATCCCGTCGATTTATCAGGTGATGGCATCCTACCCGGTTGTGGTCCATGCTTCGATTGGCCACCCGACGAACAAGCAGCCCAGGAGGCGCGAAACTAACCATGCGAACGTATCTCAGTCGAATCGCCATAGCCGTGGCTGTTCTTTGCGTGGTACCACTCGCTGCCTGGCCGGCCGCCGCGCAGGCGCAAGGTACGCAGGGCGCCCAGAAAAGCCCCTCGTACACGATGCCGGAATACAATCAATTCACGGCATGCCAGCAGGAAAAGGATCCCGCCAGTAAGGTCAACTGCCTTGACGGTTTCGTAAAGCAATTTCCCAATTCAACGTTGATGCAGTACGTTGACCTGCTTTATTACCAGACGTACTACCAACTGAAACAGTATGCGAAGGCTATCGACTACGCCGATAAGCTCGTTGCCTTGGGCGACAAGACCGAGCTTGGCAGCCGCATCTCGGCCGCGGAATTTCGCGTTCAAGTTTTCCCATACGCCTACAATTCCAAAGCCCCTGATTATCAGGATCAGCTCACCAAGCAGCGCGACGGCGCTCTGCAGGCGGTGAAGTTGCTCCAGCAATACAAAGCCGCGCCCAACTCAAAACTGGGCGACGCCGACTTTAAGA
Organism: Candidatus Acidiferrales bacterium; assembly: GCA_030044295.1. Lineage (GTDB taxonomy): Bacteria > Acidobacteriota > Terriglobia > Acidiferrales > UBA7541 > Palsa-295. Next base: position 1,156 of record JASHWB010000193.1, on the reverse strand, counting down.
AATACACGTCTGTTGATTACGCAGCTGCCGGCAACGCCGACCTCCAGCTCAAGGACAATGCCGACGCCGTTCAAGCGTTTAAGTCGGCTCTTGAAAGCGAGCCGAACGACGCTCTCACTGAGTATCATTTGGGTCTCGCGTATCTCGCTCTTACTCCCGCCCAATCGCTCGATGGATTCTGGTCGCTCGCCCGTGCCGTAGACCTCAAGGTTCCCGATGCGGACAAGGTACAGGATTATTTGCGTCGCGCGATGTTGGCTTACGAGCAGCCTGGCTGCACCCCGCAGGTCGATCCCCAGGTAACGTCCCTTTTGCAACAAGCCGCCAATTCTCCCGCGCGTCCTGCTACCTGGACACTTCCCAGCGCCGACGACTTGAACAAGATTCGCCAGTCGAGCGATACCAGCAACATTATCGCCGTGGTCAAATCACTCAGCGGCGGCGGCGACGGGGCCCAGCAGACCTGGCTCGCCTTCTGCGGCGCCGAGTATCCAGAGGTCGTGGGGAAAATAATCGACGTCAACAAGTCCGACACTTACGCGGACTTCATGGTCTACACCGGCGCCACGACGCAGGACATGCAAGCGGCTACCACTGCAAACATGGACGTGAAGGTCTGGACGGCTCCGCCGCCTCCGGGTACTGCTCCCGCTCCCGCGGCCCCCGCGAATGGTGCTGCGGCTCAGGCCAATGGAGCTGCGGCCCCGGCGCAGATCACTCCGCAGCCTGACGCGCTCCGGTTGCAAAAAGATGACGGCATCCGCTTCTCAGGGACTTTGGTGAGCTACGACGCCTCGCCATTCCTGCTGCATTGGGATGATGTAAAGGTCGATCCGAGCATCATTCCGCAGAGAAGTGCCCCCGCCAAGCACGCTCCGCATCGCTAGAAGCAGCGTTGGCGTCGGCATTGCTCAATAACAAATCAGCCGGTTCCGACTGGAACCGGCTGTTCTTTTTTTTGCTGAATTGTGAATTGCACCGGCCAGCTATTTGCCAGCGGGCGTTAGCGCCGCCCGTTCCAGATGGTATTCGTCGATCTTGCGGCTCAAGGTGTTGCGGTGAATGCCTAGAACTTTCGCGGCGCGGCACTGGTTCCCATTCGATCGCTCCAGAACGCGCTTGATGAACTTCTTCTCGAACTCCGTCATCGCTTCTT
>JASHWB010000192.1 GCA_030044295.1 Candidatus Acidiferrales bacterium | reverse complement strand
CGCCGGAAATCTCGGCGATGATTCTGCAGAAGCTGAAGAGCGCTGCGGAAGACTTTCTAGGTGAAAAGGTGACCAAAGCGGTCATCACCGTGCCGGCATACTTCAACGACAGCCAGAGGCAAGCCACGAAACAGGCCGGAGAAATTGCGGGCCTTGAAGTGCTGCGCATCATCAACGAGCCGACGGCGGCGGCGCTGGCCTACGGCCTCGACAAGAAGAAGGAAGAAACAATCGCCGTCTATGACCTGGGTGGCGGAACGTTCGACATTTCGATCCTCGAAGTGGGCGAAGGCGTCGTGGAAGTGAAATCCACGAACGGGGATACGCACCTCGGCGGCGACGACGTCGATCAGCGCGTAGTCGACTGGCTGGTTGCCGAATTCAAGAAAGAACAAGGCATCGACCTGAGCAAGGACAAGATGGCCATCCAGCGGTTGAAGGAGGCGGCTGAGAAGGCCAAGGTCGAGCTTTCGCAGCTGATGGAGACGGAGATCAATCTGCCGTTCATCACCGCGAACGAATCGGGGCCGAAGCACTTGCAGATGAAGTTGACGCGCTCGAAGCTCGAACAGTTGATGGAAGATTTGCTCCAGCGAACGGTCGAGCCGGTGAAGCGGGCGCTGAGCGATGCGCAACTGACGGCCGACAAAATCGACGAAGTGGTGCTCGTCGGAGGATCGACGCGCATTCCGCGCGTAGTTGATATCGTGAAGGGCCTCTTCAATGGGAAGGAACCTCACAAGGGCGTCAACCCGGATGAAGTGGTAGCGGTCGGCGCGGCCATTCAAGGTGGTGTGCTCGGCGGCGAAGTGAAGGACATCCTGCTGCTGGACGTGACGCCGCTTTCGCTGGGCGTTGAGACGCTCGGTGGCGTGATGACGGTCCTGATCCCACGCAACACAACGATTCCGACGCGCAAGTCGGAAACATTCTCGACGGCCGCGGACAGTCAGACGTCGGTCGAAATCCATGTGCTACAAGGTGAACGTCCGGTGGCCAGCGGCAACCGCTCGCTCGGGAAATTCCATTTGATCGGAATTCCACCGGCGCCTCGCGGATTGCCGCAGATCGAGGTGACGTTCGATATCGACGCGAACGGCATCTTGAACGTGTCGGCAAAGGACAAGGCTACCAACAAGGAACAGAAGATCACCATCACCGCATCCACCGGCCTCAGCAAAGATGAAGCCGAGCGCATGCGCAAGGAAGCCGAATCGCACTCCGACGAGGACAAGGCGCGGCTTTCGGAAGTGGAAGCGCGCAATAAGCTCGATAACCTAGTGTATCAGGCTGAAAAGCTGATCAAAGAGAACCGCGAAAAGCTGCCCGAAGCTGACGTGAAATCGACCGAGGCGATGCTCGAGGATGCGCGACGAGCGCTCTCCGAAGGCGGCGCTGAGCGAATCAACTCGGCGGCGGACCAGCTTACGAAGTCCATGCATCAGTTGGGTGAAGCGCTCTACCGGGCACAAGGAGCAGCCGCCGGACAAGGCAGCCCATCGCAGGATAGCGGCACGGGAAATCCGCAGGGCGGAGCTTCGCAAGGTCAGCAAGGCGGACAAAGCGACGTGGTGGACGCCGAGTTCGTAGATGTGGACGAGTCGAAGAAGCCGAACTAAGTAGCGGCTCTTTGGAATTTCGTGCGGCGCGAGGATCTGCGCGTTGAGTTGGGAATAAGGGCAGGTTCCTCGCTTCGCTCGGAATGACAAGTTTGGTCGCTAAAGCACAAGGAAACGCTGCGCGGTTTACCAGCACGTTGCCGCTGCTTCAAGTGAACCGCAAAGGCGGAGTTCCACGCCAATGGCAACCGCAACTAAAATCGATTACTACGAGCTGCTCGGAGTTCCGCGGAAAGCGTCCGCAAAGGATATCCGGGCTGCGTACCGCAAGCTCGCGCGCAAGTACCATCCCGACCTGAATCCTGGCGACAAATCGGCTGAAGAAAAATTCAAGCAGATCCAAGAAGCGTACGAAGTCCTTTCCGACACGAAGAAACGGCAGATGTACGACCAGTTCGGGTTCAACGTGCCCGGGGCGGGTGGAGTTCCTCCGGGCGCCGGTTACGGCGGCGTGTCGCCGGAGGACATTCACTTCGATTTCGGCGGTTTCGATTTCGGAGGTCAAGGCGCGACCGGCGGGACCAGCTTCCGCGACCTCTTCAGCCAGTTTTTCCGAAGCGGCGCGGGCGCGGCGCAAGGGCGGCCGGAGCGCGAGCGCGGCGACGACCTCGAGTATGCCATCGACATCAGTTTTTCAGAGGCGATGCGTGGCACGGTAAAAAAGCTGAGCTTCACGCGCCTCGATACGTGCCAGGTGTGCCACGGTACGGGCGTGGCGGGCGAAGCGAAAACTTGTCCGACGTGCAACGGCTCGGGCCAAATGACGCAGGTCAGCGGGAAAATGCGTTTTCAGGTGCCGTGCTCGCGCTGCGGCGGCACCGGCAGGCTACAGAACGTCTGCCGGAACTGCGGCGGCGAAGGGCGCGTCTCGCGCATGGATACGCTGGAAGTGCGCATCCCACCGGGCGCGCAGACCGGATCGCGCGTGCGCGTGGCCGGACGCGGCAATGCGGGACTGCACGGCGGACCTCCAGGCGACCTTTACATCATCACCAACGTGGAGCCGCATCCCTTTTTCGAGCGCCGCGGCGATGATTTGTACACCACGGTACCAATCACGGTGACAGAGGCTTCGCTTGGCGCGAAGGTGGAAGTCCCGACGATCGACGGGCGGGCGCAGGTTCGTATTCCGCCTGGGACCAATAGTGGTAAGCGCCTGCGGCTGCGCGAAAAGGGCGCGCCGTCGACGCGGCACCCTGGCAAGCGCGGCGACCAAATCATTGAAGTGCAAGTGGTGGTCCCAAAGCCGGAAGACGAGCGCGTGCGCAACCTGCTACGCGAGCTCAGCAAAGTGGATCAGGAAGATCCGCGCAAGGAGATTTTTGCGCGCGCGACGGTCTGATTTTCAGGGAAAAGGAACGAAGGAGGCGCACATGGCAGCACGGCAAAGACGGAAGGCCAAGGCCGGCTACATGATCAGCGCCGTAGCGGAGCTATATAAAATTCACCCTCAGACACTGCGACTCTACGAACGCGTGGGTCTGCTAACGCCTTCGCGTTCAGAGGGCAATACGCGGCTCTACACCGACTCCGATCTGGAGCGCCTCGAAGTGATCCTGAATTTGACGCGCGAGCTGGGGGTAAATCTGGCGGGCATCGAGATCATCCTCAATATGCGCGACAGAATGGCGGAGATGCACGAACAGATGGAATCGTTTATGGAATTCGTGCGCAGCGAAGTGGCCAGGAATTTCGCCGCGGCCGGCGACCATCGCGTGCGCAACGCCATCGTTCGCGCGGCTCCGCGGCATACGATTCGGGTGGAGAAGTGACGGCCCGGCGAGGGTCGCCATCCTGACCGAGCGCAGCGAGCGAAGGCTCTCTCTTCGTCTCTGGGCCGTTCTTTAGCCGCCGTCGAATGACGCAAACGCGGCCAAGCATCTCTCAATTCTCTGCACCGAAAACTGATTCGTTCCCATTCCAGCTTTCCACAACACGCAAAATTTTCACAGGCCCATCCGCTTGCGCACTCCCCGCTCTCCGCATATTCTTGCTGCATGGCGAGAGCGGATTGCCCCACCTGCCATGGTAGCGGCTGGAAGACAGTCGAGCGAAACACCAAGGGAGCGCAGGCGCTCTCCGCGGACAAGCCCGGCGCGGCTTCGGCTGGCGAGCCTAAACTTGTGTGGGCTGTACCATGCGACTGCACTTCAGGCGACCGCAGCGAACGGGCGCTGGCTAAGGCGCGCGTGCCGGAACGGTATCGTCACTGCGATTTCGCGGTCTTCGAAACGGATAATGAAATCGAGCGCGCATCGCCCGAGCAGGTTACCGTGTGGAACCGCAGCCTTGCGCAGGCGAAGCTGATCGTCCAACGCTTTGCCGAGGAATTTCCGGTCGGCAACGAGCAAGGCCTGCTGCTGATGGGGCCGTGCGGCGTGGGCAAGACGCATCTGGCCGTGGCGGCACTGAAGGAAATCGTGCTGCGCGGGCACAGCGGCCTTTTTTACGATTACCGCGAGCTGCTCAAGCAGATTCAAGATAGCTACAACGCCGAAAGCCATTCGACTGAGATGGGCGTGCTCGAACCCGTGCTGAAAGCCGAGATTCTAGTGCTCGACGACCTCGGATCGAGCAAGCCGTCGCTGTGGACGCTCGAAACCGTGGGGCACATCTTGAACACGCGCTATAACGAAAAGCGTGTCACGATTCTAACCACCAATTATCTCGATACCGAGTCATCGTCGATTCCGGTGGCGCGCGTGGCGGGCATGCGTGCTCCAGTGATCGATGATTCGCTCACGGAACGCGTTGGGCAGCGCATCCGTTCGCGGCTGTACGAAATGTCCCGCACGGTGGAAATCAGCGCAGCCGATTATCGCAAGGAAATCCGTAACGTCAGCCGCGGCGCCTGACGCCATAATTTGCACTAAAAGAACATACTCCAACGACTTGAGACGTATAGAAGCGCACCCCGATGTGCGATTTGCTTCCTATGTCCCGCCATTGTAAAGTTTTGTAAGAATTCTCCGACCGCCGCGACCTACCGGGAGAGACATCCCATGGCGCGGCGGCGATGTCCCGGCCATGCTGGGGCTGAGGGTTCGGGCGGAAACGCCCGGGCCTCCCGTTTGGAAAGGGGAATATGACTGGCGGAAGTTCCCGCCAGCGTATGCCCAAGTCCAAACGCGGATTTGGGCTTTTTTGTTTTTCGAGAGCTGGAGCGAGATGCCGCTAACAGATAAATTCGGACGAGCTATTACCGACCTGCGGGTTTCTGTCACCGATCGCTGCAATTTTCGCTGCGTCTACTGCCGCTCGGCGAACCCGGAAAATCACATGTCGGCGGACGACTTGCTTTCCTGGGACGAATACGAGCGCTTGGTGCGCATTCTGGTGGCCATGGGCATCCGCAAGGTGCGTGTGACGGGCGGCGAGCCGCTGGTGCGCGAAGGCGTCGAAGATTTCATCGCGCGGCTGAAGGCGCTCGGCGTGCAGGATTTGTCGATGACCACCAACGCGCATCTGCTGGCGGAGCGCTGCGACCGTCTGGTAGGGGCAGGCCTGGGTCGCATCAATATCAGCCTCGACTCGCTGGATCGCGCCAAATTCGAGCGCATTACGCGAACCAAATCGTTCGACAAGGTAATGGCAGGGATCGATGCGGCGCAGGCTTCTCCACTGCGCCCGGTCAAAATCAACGCAGTGCTGGTGCGAGGCGTAAACGACGACGAGGTAGAGGCTTTCGCACAATTCGCGCGGGAGCGTGACCTGATCATGCGGTTCATCGAGTTTATGCCGCTCGACGCCGACCGCGCATGGACGCGCGACACGGTGGTGACCGGCGCTGAGGTGCACCGCCGCATCTCGGCCATGTGGCCGCTGGTGCCAGTCGTCCACGAACGAAGCGAAACCGCCCGGAAATACCGCTTTGCGGATGGTCGCGGAGAAATCGGTCTGATTTCGTCGGTCTCGCAGCCGTTTTGCGGCTTCTGCTCGCGGATCCGGCTGACCGCCGACGGCAAGTTGCGTACATGCCTTTTCAGCAAGGATGACCACGATTTGAAGTTCCTCTTGCGTGGAGGCGCCACGGATCGCGAAATCGGCGACGAAATCCTGGCGATCGTGGCGGAAAAGGAAAAGGGCCATCGCATCAACGAGCCGGGATTCGTGCCCCCTTCGCGCACGATGGTCTTCATCGGGGGCTGAACCCTCGCCGCGAGCGGATCGTCCAATAGGCGGCGGAGAAAAAACATGGCAGAGGAAACGCCCAAATTTTTCTCGCTCAGCGAAGCCGAGAGCCTTCGCACCCAGCTGGAGCCGCTGCTCATCGAAGCCATCGATGCCCGGCGCAAGATCGGGGAAGTGGACGAGAAGCTGGACGAGTTGGCGGAACGCATTCAGCGATCGGGTGGCCTGCTCGTGCCTTACGATAGTGCGTCCACTTGGCGCCGCGAGTACAACCATCTCGCCAGCGCGATTCGCAACGCCGTCGAGCGCATCCACGCCACCGGCTGCGTGGTGAAAGATATTGACGTTGGCTTGCTGGATTTCCCGTCACGCATTAACGGACAGGAGGTGTTCCTTTGCTGGCGGCTTGGCGAGGACCGCATCCGTTTCTATCATGGCATGGACGAGGGGTTCGCGGGGCGCAAGCCGATCGACCCGCGCGACGCTGACTACCAAAATCCCATTCAGTAGCAGCGTGTCCCATGCCCCACTGCTTTCGAGCTTGAGACTTTTCGACCGTATGTGAATCTAGTGGCACAACCGATGGCATCCTTCTCCTATCCGGTACGCGCCACGCCGCCCCAGCCAGGCGAGACCGCGCCCGATTTCGAGCTGCCGGATTCCACGGGAGCTCCGCAGCAGCTATCGCATCTTTGCGCCTTGAATCCCCTCGTGCTCGTTTTCTATCGGGGACACTGGTGACCCTTCTGTCTCCGCCAGTTGGCGGATTATCGCGAACAGGAACCTTCGATTCACGCGGGCGGTGCAAAGCTGGCGGCTATTTCCGTTGATAGCCCCGAAAAATCGCAGGCGGTCCGTGACGAATTCCATCTCGATTTTCCGATTTTGTGCGATTCGCATCGCCGGGTAGTGCGTGAGTGGGGCGTGTACAACGCTCGCGAGAAGGGAGGCATCGCCAAGCCCGCGGTCTTTATCCTCGATCCCGACCGCGTAGTACGCTATGCGTCCGTGGATGAAGTCGCCTCGCGCATTCCCGCCGCGGAAATCGTGCGCGTGCTTTCGGCGCGCGACGGCATTCCCGCTCCGCAGCGGCGACGCCTGGTTCCCCGCCCTGGCAATTTCTTCCGCGCGATGCGCAATTCGATGCATTTCGGCATGCGCGAGCCGGAATCCGGGCCGCAGTGATCGGCCAATATTCTTCAAAACTTCGTTGACTTCCCCGCGTGACGATGTAGTATGCCGCCCGGGGGAAGGTAGGAATGCATTTCTGCGAGGCGCTTCAGCACAGCTCGTGGATCATCGCTCTCGATAGCTCGGTCACAATTACAACTGCGTTCGAGCTTTGCCACTACGCCGGATTCTTTCTGCTGGTGGGATCGATCGCGCTGATCGATCTGCGCGTGCTGGGCATTGCCGGCCGCGGACAGACGCCTACGGCCATGGCCGAGCAGCTTTTTCCCTGGATGTGGGTAGGGTTTGTTTTCGCTCTGATTTCAGGGTTTTTCATGTTCGCCGGAGACGCGGTGGACTTCTACGGCGCATCGTTTTTCCGTCTCAAGATACTCGCCTTCATTGTGGCTCTGGTCGTGGGGATCGCCGTGCAATGGCAAGTGCCGCGGTGGGACCGGCAGGGATCGATATCGTTCGGACCGAAAATCGTCGCGTTGATTTCGCTTCTTTTATGGGTTGCGACGATCTTGCTGGCCGTCGAAGTGCCAGCGATCAATGGAGTCGGATAAGTTGATTTGGCGCCGGTATAACTACGCAATCGAGGGCTCACGCGGATGAGCGCGGCGCTGATGGCATTGGCCAAATGGCTTCAGGGCACGCACTGGGCTCTCTTTATCAGCAGTTCGACTTGGGCGTACCCGTTCGTGCAGCTCACGCATTTTACCGGTCTGTCTCTCTGGATCGGTACGAACCTCGCGTTGGATTTTCGTCTCCTCGGACTCGGCAAAAGGCGCCAAACGGCTGCCGATCTTTCTAAGAGCCTCTTTGCGTGGAACTGGATCGGCTTTGCGATTGCGATTTGCGGCGGCTTCATGCTGTTTTCATCGTCGGCCACAAAATACGTGATCAATCCCGCGTTTCTGATCAAGCTCGGAATCCTGATTCCAATAGCGCTGATCGTGCATATCGTCAACCAGCTAAAATCCAAAATCTGGGGCGCCACGACGGAGACTTTGAGCATCGGAAAGTATATGGGCCTGCTCGAATTACTCCTTTGGATCGGCGT
>JASHWB010000191.1 GCA_030044295.1 Candidatus Acidiferrales bacterium | reverse complement strand
CCGAGGAACTCGCTTGGTGGATGTGCCATGAGGAGGAAATCGACCGGCGGGTGAAAGGCAGCGAGTATGCCGCGATGATCGACCGTCAGGCTCCGGCGCAGCGGAGCGGTGTGCTGGCATCCCTGAACATGATCGCCGATACCTTCAAGCTGCTTCCCTCAGAGAAAGAAACTACGGCGCGATGGAGCGCGGCAGAGTGGTCGAAACAGAGGAAGGGTTGGCTCTTCCTCACGAGCACACCCGAAACGCGCAAACGGCTTATCCCTCTGACGAGCTTGTGGCTCGATACGCTTGTGCTGCGTCTCATGAATCAAGGAACGGACACCCACGGACAGACCAGTCCGCGCAAAGTTTGGTTTGTTTTGGATGAGCTCGCCAGCTTGCAGCGGTTGCCCCAATTGCATACGGCCATCACGGAAAACCGCAAGTCAAATAATCCGATTGTGCTCGGCTTCCAGGGGCGCCGCCAGCTTGAAACGCGCTACGGGCATGAAGCGGAAACGATGCTGTCGCAGCCTGCGACGAAAATCTTCTTGCGCACCAGCGAGTGCCGTGCAGCGGAGTGGATATCGAGAACCATTGGCGAGGTAGAGATCGAAAGGCTGCGCGAGAGCCGTTCAAGTGCACAGTTGCGACAGCAGCGGAACACCAAGAGCTACAACCTTGAACGCCAGGTCGAGCCGCTCGTAATGGCGTCGGAGATCAGCGGGCTTGCCGACCTGTGCGGGTATCTCAAGAAGGGCAATCTTGTCGCGCGGATGAACTTCCCGTTCGTCGAATTGCCGAGTAACCATCCGAAGTACATTGAACGGCCCATGAGAAAACGGGCCGAAGAACCGCGAAGAGCAGAAGCGGCAGCAGTTGGATCGAACGAGATGCCCGAGCAGAAAATCACCCTGAATGAAGTAAAGCAAAACCGTGAACATCAATTGGCCCGAACCGGCCCGACACAAGAGCACTTCTTCGAATAGGCCGATCTATGCTGACCATCTCGAATCCCTTGAGCGCGAGCCAGGCGCGGGCGTATCACGCCGAAGAGTTCGCGAATGCGCGCGAGAACTATTATACGCAAGGCGCCCAAATACGCGGCGAATGGCATGGCAGGCTTGCCGAACGATGGGGGTTGCGAGGCCAAGTCAGCCAGGAACACTTCCAGCGACTCTCGGAAGGCCAGCACCCGGTCACGGGCGAGCAACTCGTCCGCCACAAAGCGGCACGGGAGTACGTGAACGAACACGGTCAGACAGTACGGACAATGGAGCACCGCGCCGGTTGGGATGCGACGTTCTCCGCACCGAAGAGCGCATCGCTCACTGCCCTCGTGGGCGGAGATGAACGGGTGCGCGCGGCACATCAAGAAAGCGTAGCCGTCGCGCTCGGCGAACTGGAACGATACGTCCAGGCTCGAATCGGCGGCAATCTTCCGGCAGAAACAACCGGCAAATGGGTAGCCGCGAAGTTTGAGCATGACAGCGCGAGGCCCGTGGACGGCTATGCCGCGCCTCAACTGCACACCCATGTGGTTTTCTTCAATCTCACGGAAACGGAAGACGGGGAAACCTACGCGCTACAGCCACGGGAACTTTACAAAACGCAGCAGTACGCGACGGGGGTGTACCGCTCCGAACTGGCTATGAGGCTCAAGGGACTAGGATATGAGGTCGAGCGCGGAAAGAGTGGACAGCCTGAAATCAAAGGCTATTCCGAAGAATACCTTGCCGCATCAAGCCCACGCCGCCAGCAGATCGAAGAGCATCTGGCAAAGGAGAATCAGCGAGGAGCTGACGCCGCGCAAATCGCCGCACACAAAACACGTCAAGCAAAACTCAACCTTTCGCATGAAGAAGTGCAACTACATCATCGGGAGATGGCGGAGGCGTTCGGAAACCAACCGGAACAGGTGAGAGCCGCAGCCGCGGATAGAGCAAGCCGGCTTGGGCACGAAGCCCCGCATACGACGGCACGTTCTGCGGTGACGTTCTCGAAAGAGAGGAACCTGGAGAGGGAAGCCGTAGTTGAGGAGCGCGAATTGCTACGGGATGCGCTGAGACGTTCAATGGGAGAGGCGACACTGACTGAGGTTCGGGCCGAATTCGAGAAACGCATCAATGCCGGTGAATTCATCGGAGTAGAAAAGGGGCTGGGCACACCAAGCCGGGAATACACGACGCAGGAGATGATTGACTACGAGCGCGACACCATTCAACTCATGCGCGAGGGACAGGACAGCCACTCTGCACTTGTTGGCGTCGATACGCGCAGAGAAGTCGAAATAGGCCATCCCCATCTGAGCGAAGGCCAGCACCGAGTAGTCGAGCAAGTCCTGGCAAGCCGGGATCAGGTCACCGCGCTCGAAGGCGTTGCCGGGTCTGGCAAGACTACTTCCCTTACGGCAATCCGAGAAGCAGCCGAGCGCGAAGGCTACAAGGTCGAGGGCTTTGCGCCAACATCGCGCGCAGCCCAAAAGCTCGCCGAGGCCGGAATCGAGTCGACCACGTTACAGCGGCATCTTGCACGGACGGACAAAGAGAATGACGGACAGAAGCGGCTGTACGTTCTGGACGAATCAAGCTTGGCAAGCACGAAACAGATGAACGACTTCCTCCACGGGCTGCGAGGGAATGATCGCGTCCTCTTGGTAGGTGACACACGCCAGCACCAAGCCGTCGAAGCGGGAACCCCGTATCAGCAGCTACAGGAAGCCGGAATTCAAACCGCAAGGCTGGACGAAATCGTACGGCAGAGGGACCCGGCACTCAAGGAAGTGGTCGAGCAACTTTCGCGAGGTCAAGTGAGAGAGGCGATCCAGAATCTCGATTCCCAGGGACGCGTGCATGAGATTGTGGACCGCGATGAGCGGCTGAGAGCAATCGCCGCCGAATACGCGAAGCAGCCGCAAGCAACTTTGGTCGTTTCGCCCGACAATCAATCGCGCATGGAAATCAACCACATCATCCACAGGGAAATGCAAACGTGTGGGCACGTGGACTGCAAGGATCAGGGGATGAGAGTCCTGGTTGCGCGACAGGAAGTCACCGGAGCGGACCGGCAGTGGGCCGAGCAATACAAGCCGGGCGACGTGGTGCGCTACACAAAAGGCAGCAAGACAGTTGGCATCAAACCAGGAGAATATGCGCGCGTCGAACAAACGAACGAGAAGGATAATCTGGTGACTGTGAGACGCGAGAAAGGCGAACGCGTGAGTTACAATCCGCGCCGCCTGCATGGCGTTACGCTGTACCACGAAACGGAGCGCGCATTCGCGAAGGGTGACCGCGTGCAGTTCACCGCGCCTAATCGAGAGCAGCATATCGCCAACCGTGAACTAGGCACTGTCGAACAGATCGACGCGCGCGGCAATCTCCAAGTTCGCCTCGATTCGGGCCGCACGGTCGCGTTCAACATCCGCGAGAATCGGCATCTCGACCACGGCTACGCGGTCACCAGCCACAGCAGCCAGGGACAGACCGCCGACCGCGTGCTGGTGCACGTGGACACTGAACGTGCGAGCGAAAAACTCATCAATCGGCGTTTGGCGTACGTTGCTGTGTCGCGTGGCCGATACGATGCCCAAATCTACACGAACGACAAAACAAACCTGACCGTGCAACTCGCACGCGACCTTTCCCACCGATCCGCCTCGGACCAAAGTCGTGTGGTACACTCCTCACCCGGCCAAAAGATTGAATCTTCTCTTCGGAGCCAAGAAGTCCAACAGACTCTCGAGCAGGGCCGAGGTATAGGGCGCTAACGCCGATATCCGCTTCTAGCTTCGGCATATAATCTTTTCGTAACTCGGACATCGAAAGCTGTGCCATCTCCCCTTCATGCACCACACAATGGCGCTATGACACGAAGACGCCGAGAGAGCTCCAAAGATGGCAGTGCATTTGTAAGGAAACACCTGAGCGAAATCAGCCGGGCTCTCCTGGAAGGCGAGAATAAGGAGAAATTTGCCGCTTTTTTGAAGGACCACGAAAAGCAAGGGCTCTATGCACTGTACAAAAAGAACGGTGAGCTCTATTACATCGGAAGAGCT
>JASHWB010000190.1 GCA_030044295.1 Candidatus Acidiferrales bacterium | reverse complement strand
GCCACGCAATTTCGCTGCGCGTCGCGCCAAAAGCCATTCGCACGCCAACCTCTTGGGTTCGCTGCGTAACGAAATACGCCACCACGCCATAGATGCCGACGCAGGCCAGCACCAGAGCGATACCGGCAAACGAGGCAATTACGTCCATATTCAGACGCGGCTGAGCGACCGCCTGATCGAGCAACCAATCCATGGTCTCGACGTTACCAATCGACTGCCGCGGATCGACTTGATAGACCTGTCTCCGAATGGCGTCGACCAGCTCCCCCAGATTGGCTCTAGTCCGGATAAGAAAGTAGCGATGCGTTTCGCCGCCCGCGTTGGAGGGCAAATAGACTTCGGGTCCAGGTTCCGCGGCGATCGACCCACTTGTGCCCCGTATGTCCCCAATCACACCAACGATCTCGTGCGACCCTCCGTTTGAGATGAGGTGATGTCCGAGCGGATTGCCATTCGGGAGAAACTCTCTTACCAGCGCCTTATTGACGAGAATGGGCGGCACCTTCGCCACTTGATCTTCGGCCGTGAAGGCTCTGCCGGCCAGCAGAGGCGTATCCAGGGCTGACAGAATATTGCCGGCGATATCGCGGGTTTCCGCGTTGATAGCCGGTTGGCCGGCGATGCGTGGCAGCCAGTCCGCGTCATAGTTGCGGCGGAGGTGCCAGTCGATTATGGGCGGTGCATCAATCTGTCCTGCGGATGTGACCCCGGGCAGGTTTTCAATGCGTTGTTGTACTTCGTCGTAGAAATTGCGTACCTCTGCCGGCTTCGTATCCCAGGGCAGGCTAAGCGGTAGAACCAGGAGATGCTCGGGTTGAAAGCCGAGCGGTCGCTTCGTCAGATTCCAGAGCGACTCGGCGAACAGCGAAGCACCGACCAGAAGAACCAGAGACAATCCCACCTGCACGCCAACCAGAACGCTGCGAAGCGTATTGCCTCCCGATCCGCCGAGCCGCGCCTCTCCCTGCTTGAGCGCGGAGTGCAGTTCGACTCTGCGGCTTTCCAGCGCGGGCGCTGACCCGAAAGCGATGCCAGTGGCAAGGCAAACCAACAGCGCGACTCCGCCTACCTTCCAGTCCGGATAGACAGTACCTGGACGGCTGAGGATTCCCGGCAGATGGGACGCAGATATTCGGACCAGAGCAAACGCCGACGCGATGCCAGCGACGCCTCCAGCAAGAGCCAGAATGACGCTTTCTGTGAGGAACTGCGCCACTACTCGTCTCGCCGAGGCGCCGAGGGCACGCCTCACCGCAACTTCGCGCGTGCGAGTGGTCGCCCGCGAGAGCAACAGGTTGGCGACGTTGATGCAAGCGATCAGCAGCAGCAACATGGAGGCGATGAGCAGCGCGATCATGGCTGGCCGGAGATTGCCGTAGCGATTCTCGCGCAGAGTCTCGCTAGTGAATTGCCATGGCCCGTCCGTGGCGGGGTACTCGCGCTGTAGCCGCTCGCCGATGCCGGCCAGGTCGTTCCGCGCTTGCGCGAGCGTCACGCCTAGACGCAGCCGGCCAAAGACGTTGATGTAACGCGACCCCTCACCCCGATAGCTACCCCAACTCGACGTACTCAACTGCGCAGCGTGCCACAAGTCAACTTCACCTGCTGCGGAGAAACTCTGCGGCATAACGCCAACAACAGTAACTGCACGTTGATCAAGTTTGAATTGGCGCCCGATGACGTTACGGTCGCCTCCGAAAATCCTCTGCCATCCCTGGTAGCTTAGCACCGCGGTTTCCGGCGCATTCGGCACATCGTCGACAGCGCTAAACGTGCGGCCGAGCATCGGCGCGACGTCGAAGACGTCCCAGAAGCCGGCGTTCACTCCTGCCGAACTTACCGACATCGGCAGCTTCTTCCCTACGACGAGTGTGCTTGGGTCGAAGTACAAGAATGACAAGCTCTGAAAACTGCGGCTGCGCGTCTGAATATCAGCGAATCGCGGGCCGCTCATCAGACCGCCCGTCGAGCGGCCTACAATGCGCGTGTCGTGGATGGCAATAATGCGATCTGCTTTCGGATAGGGTAGGTTACGCAGCAGCGTCGAATAGACCAGCGTGAAGATCGCCGTTGTTGCACCGATGCCGAGGGCGAGGGTGAGAACGGCGGCGGCGGTGAAGCCGGGCGATTTGCGCAGCATGCGAAGGCTGAAGCGAATGTTCTGGAGCAGCGTATCGAGCCAAGCGCCGATGCGCGCGGCGCGCACCTCTTCTTTCACCTGCTCGACGCCGCCGAGTTCAAGCTTTGCGGCACGGGTCGCCTGCTCGGCAGGCACGCCATCCTTGATTTTCTGGTCGGCGAGGAGTTGGACGGTCGAGCGAAGCTCGGCGTCGAGATCGGCGTCGATCTGCCGCCGGCGGAAAAAACTGCGGAAGAAGCTTTTCGCAACTGACAGCAAACGCATCGCGCTGTCCTCGTCAGGAGGCTTCGAGCGCCCGCGCGATCGCGAGCGAAATCCGTCCCCAGCGCTCGGTTTCGGTTTCCAACTGGCGGCGGCCGGCTTTGGTCAGGCGGTAGTATTTTGCCTTTCTGTTGTTCTCGGATTCGCCCCAGGAGGACGCGAGCCAGCCAGCCTCTTCCATGCGGTGCAGGGCGGGGAAGAGCGAGCCAGGTTTCACTTGAAATGTGCCTTTGGTGATTTGCTCGATGCGGCGGGAAATCCCGAGTCCATGCATTTGTTCGAGCGCCAGCGCTTTCAGGATCATCAGGTCGAGCGTGCCTTGCAGTAGGTTGGTGGATTCCTGGGCCAATGCGCCCTCCTATAGAGTGTCGATGGGAATCTACGGCGTTACATATTGAATGTCAATAGGTGTTTAAAGTCCGAAGTAAGAGATGGGCGGTTAGCGTGTTCCTCGCAGGTATGCACGACGCCCGGAGCGGCCGATAATAGGCGCGCTCGCCGCACGGTTGGGAATTGGGCAAATCGCGAAGAGAATAAGCTACAGTACCGGTCTGAGCGTGATTTGCAGGATCGAAAGGCTCATTCCATTGAAGAATGGCGGGGACGACGGGACTCGAACCCGCGACCTCTGCCGTGACAGGGCAGCGTTCTAACCAACTGAACTACGTCCCCCGCGAAAGCACCCAGCGGCGCCGAGCCGCTCGGGATTCCAGGATTCCACCTCAGCGACCCACGGCCTTTAGACCATGGACGGTGGGGCAGCTATGCTAACTGGTGGGCGATCTCCGATTCGAACGGAGGACCTTCCGGGTGTAAACCGGATGCTCTAACCGCTGAGCTAACCGCCCCAGGATGCCATCTTAACAGAAACAGGCCCGAATGCAGCGCAGAGCCACACCGGGTCCGTTTCAATTCCGCTTGTTTATGCGGCCACCCAAGAAATTCAGGCCATCGCGCCACAGCACCGGCGTGCATGTCTCCGGGATCTCGCCGGTTACGGGCGCGTTCGGTCAGCGCCCTACGGAAACGAGACAGCTAAAGCGGACGACACCACAAAGGTAGTAATTGGCCTACGCCGCCAATGGCGGCCAAATTTCCTTGCGGTAGTTCCTATTCGCACACCAAGTTAGCTGGAATGGTGAAGTCTGCCAGCCCAGTTTCCGATAAGTCCAGTGAGGCTGCCAATTTGCGGCGCCAGAAAAGCGCACCTGTACCAAAGTACAGGAGCCGGAAATTTACCCTGTACGAAGGTACAGGGTGCCGTGCTGCGGAACGGATGTTAGCAGATTCACAACGCAGGCGGCAGCAGACCCGATGCCGGACTTTACGGCGTGCTACGCTTCCAGATCACACGGTCCTAGTACCGCCTGTGTCGGGGGATAAAGCCGAACGGGGGCGCGGCGCAACCGTGTGCCAACTAATTTATGTCTTCACGCCTCGGCGAAATACTCGTTAAGGATAGCCTGATCTCTGGCGATCAGCTGAAACAGGCGCTCGACTATCAGAAGAAGAACGGCGGGCGGCTGGGGACCTGTCTCGTCAAGATGGGGCTGGTCAGCGACGACGACATCACGGCAGTGCTCTCGCGGCAATACGGCGTACCCTCCATCAATCTGAAATTTTATGAAGTCGATCCCGCGGTGATAAAGCTGGTCCCGCAGGAAACGGCGGTGCGCTATCAAATCGTGCCGCTCTCGCGGGTGGGGTCCACGCTGACGATCGCGATGACTGATCCGACCAACGTCTTCGCGATGGACGACATTAAATTCATGACCGGCTTCAACGTCGAGCCGGTGGTAGCGTCCGAGACCGCGATCAGCGAAGCGATCAGCAAATTTTACGGGGCGGTAGAGAGCGTCGAAGAGCTCGATAAGGTGATGAAAGACCTTACCGGCGAAGATGGCGACGCGCTGGAACTGGCGGGCGAAGAAACCGAGATGGACCTGGCTTCGCTCGAAAAAGCCGCCGAAGAAGCTCCGATCATTAAGCTTTGCAACCTGATCTTGACCGACGCTGTGAAGCGCGGAGCGAGCGACATTCACGTAGAGCCGTACGAAAAGGAATATCGCGTTCGGTTCCGCATTGACGGCGTGCTCCAGAACGTCATGGCGCCTCCGCTGAAGTTGCGGGACGCAATCACAAGCCGCATCAAGATCATGTCGAAGCTGGACATCAGCGAGAAGCGGCTGCCACAAGACGGCCGCATCATGATCAAGTACCTGAAGGACGGAAAGAAGAAGGAACTGGACTTCCGCGTTTCGACCGTTCCGACTCTCTTCGGCGAAAAAATCGTACTCCGGCTGCTGGACAAGGAAAACCTCCGGCTGGATATGACCAAGCTTGGATTTGAGGCCGAATCACTGCAGAAATTCGAGCGGCAAATTTTGAAGCCTTACGGAATGGTGCTGGTTACCGGGCCGACGGGATCCGGAAAGACGAACACGCTGTATTCGTCCGTTGCACGGCTGAATACTGCCGATACCAATATTATGACGGCGGAAGACCCGGTGGAATTTCAGCTCCCTGGCATCAACCAGGTACAGATGAAGGAGCAGATCGGGCTGAATTTCGCGTCGGCGCTGCGCGCCTTCCTCCGGCAGGATCCGAACATCATTCTGGTCGGCGAGATCCGCGACTTCGAGACAGCGGAAATTGCGGTGAAAGCGGCGCTAACCGGACACTTAGTTTTGTCCACACTGCATACCAACGACGCGCCTTCCACCATCAGCCGGTTGATGAACATGGGCATCGAGCCATTCCTGGTCGCGACTTCGGTGAACCTGATTTGCGCGCAGCGGTTGGTCCGCCGGATCTGCGTGCAATGCAAGGAGCCTCTGCAATTGCAGCCTCAGGCGCTGATCGAAGCGGGTTACTCGCAGGACGAAGCGTCGAGGACTACGGTGTATAGCGGCAAAGGGTGCGGCACCTGCAACAACACAGGATACAAGGGACGCGTCGGCTTGTACGAAGTTATGGAGATCAGCGACGAGCTTAGGGAACTGATTCTGGTGGGCGCTTCGGCGCTGGAGCTGAAGAAAAAAGCTCTGGAGTTGGGAATGATCACGCTGCGTCGTAGTGGGCTTACCAAGGTGGCTGCGGGGCTTACCACGATGGAAGAAGTGCTCCGGGAAACCGTTCTGTAACGGAGGAAGAGGATGGCGGGGATAACGCTAAGCGAGTTGCTGAAGAGCATGATCGAAATGGGAGGCAGCGACCTGCACCTCTCGACGAACACTCCGCCAAGAGTTCGCGTGCATGGAAAGTTGCGCCCGCTGGAAATGCCGCCGTTGACCGCTGCGGATACCAAGGCGCTGGCGTACAGCGTCCTGACCGACGTGCAGAAGCACCGCCTGGAAGAAAATCTGGAACTGGACTTTTCGTTCGGCCTGAAGAGCCTGGCGCGCTTTCGCGGCAACATCTTTCATCAGCGCGGCGCCGTAGCGGCCGTGTTCCGGACGATACCGTGGGAAATCAAGACTTTCGATGGGCTGGGCCTGCCCCAAATAGTCCGCACGCTATGCGACAAACCGCGTGGGCTGGTGCTGGTGACGGGACCGACCGGATCCGGGAAATCCACGACGCTCGCCGCGATGCTCGACAAAATCAACAGCGAGCGCGAAGAGCACATGATCACGATCGAGGACCCAATCGAGTTTCTGCACAACCACAAGAAATGCCTGGTGAACCAGCGCGAAGTGCACTCGGATACGCATTCGTTCGCAAACTCGCTGCGCGCCGCATTGCGAGAAGATCCGGATGTAGTGCTGATCGGCGAGATGCGTGACCTCGAGACGATCGAATCGGCGTTGCGAATCGCGGAGACCGGCCACTTGACGTTTGCCACGCTCCACACGAATTCGGCCGTTTCCACGATTAACCGCGTAGTGGACGTTTTCCCGGCGCACCAGCAGCCGCAGGTCCGCGCGCAACTCTCAATGGTGCTCGAAGGAATTTTGTGCCAATCACTGCTGCCGCGCACGGACGGGCGCGGACGCGCGATGGTAATGGAAATTCTGATCCCTAACGCCGCTATCCGGAACCTGATCCGTGAAGACAAAATCCATCAGATTTACTCGGCCATGCAGACGGGGACCGGCCAGACCGGAATGCAGACGTTCAACCAGAGCCTTGCGATGGCGTATTTCCAGAAGTTCATCACCCTGGAAACGGCGCTCTCGCGTTCGTCGAATGCGGACGAATTGCAGGATTTGATCAACCGAGGGGTAACCGCGCCGCAAGGCGGCGGGCGAACTCCCGTGCGTCGGTAAGAGGAGAGGGAGGGAAAAGACATGCCGGTATTCACGTATCAGGGAGTCAATCGAGCGGGAACTAAGGTTTCCGGAGAGCGCGCAGCGGACAACAAAGCAGCGCTGCAGGCAGCGCTGCGCCGCGAACAGATCAGCGTCAGCAAGCTCTCCGAAAAAGGGAAGGAATTCAACATTCCCACCTTCGGAACCGGCGTGGACGCAAAGGAACTGGCGATTTTTACGCGGCAGTTTTCCGTGATGATCGATGCCGGCCTGCCTTTGGTGCAATGCCTGGAAATCCTGGCGGGTCAGCAGGAGAACAAGACCTTCCAGAAGATCCTCACGAGCGTCCGCGCGTCGGTCGAAGGCGGTGCCACGCTGTCGGCTTCAATGAAACAGCACGAAAAAGTATTCGACGCGCTCTACCACAACATGGTGGAAGCGGGCGAGACGGGCGGTATTCTGGACACCATTCTCCAGCGGCTTTCCACCTATATCGAGAAGAACGTGAAGCTGAAACGAGCCGTGAAGTCGGCGATGATCTACCCGGTTTCGGTGATGGGCATCGCGGTCGCCGTAGTCGGATTGCTTCTGTGGAAGGTGGTGCCCGTATTTGCAACGCTGTTTCTCGGCCTGGGCGCCGCGCTGCCGCTGCCGACCCGCATCGTGATTGCCTTGAGCAATTTCGTTGGCAGCATTTACGGGCTGATGATCGTGGTGTTCAGCGTCGGAGGGGCTATTGCCATTCACTTCTGGTACAAGACCCCGCAGGGACGCTACGCGCTCGATGCTCTGCTGCTGAAGGCTCCCGTAGTCGGAATGGTACTCCGCAAAATCGCCGTGGCTCGATTCACCCGCACGCTCGGAACGCTAATCTCCAGCGGCGTCCCCATTCTCGAAGGGTTGGATATTACGTCCCGCACGGCAGGGAACGCAGTAGTGGAAAAAGCCATCTCTCAGACCCGAAAGGCCGTCGAGGCAGGTCGCTCTCTGGTCGATCCGCTTAAGGAAACCGACGTATTCCCGGGAATGGTCACGCAAATGATCGGAGTCGGCGAGCAAACCGGCGCGATGGACGCCATGCTCCAGAAGATCGCCGACTTCTACGAGGATGAGGTGGACGTGGCCGTGAAAGACATGCTGACGGCCATTGAGCCGATCATGATCGTGTTCCTTGGCATCGTCGTCGGAGGCGTCGTCATTTCGATGTATTTGCCCATGTTCAGCCTCATTGGACAGCTTTCGAAGACCTGATTTGGAGTATCGCAAGAGCGTGAAACGGCGCGTGAAGGGGCGCTTGCCATGGGGGAAGGCAGGCGAACCGTCGCGCGCGCCGAAACTGCGATTGTTTCGCATTCTCCTAACGGTTCACATAAATGGAATTGTCATCCAGTCCGAATGAGTGGCTCCCGTGGCTGGGGCGCGTCCGCTTCCTGGTAATCACCTTCCTGCTGGCCGTTGTGGTCGCTCTGCGGCAGTGGATCCACGTGCCCATTCCGGTGGGCATTCTCTTTCTTCTTGCGGCGGTCTGGTATGCGTTAGCGACTGTCTGCCTCATGCTGAACCGCACTTTCGCGGGAGCGCGTTGGCTGGAGCCGCTGCAGGTGTCGCTCGATTTGGCGGTAATCACCGCGATGGTTTACGCGAGCGGGGCCTGGGATAGCTACTTTATTTCCCTATACCTCTTGGTGATTCTAATGGGTAGCCTGCTGTTCACGCGCCGCGGCGTCTTCGCGCTGGCTGGCTGCAGCTTCATGCTCCTGGCGGCCGTTGTGGAGCTGAGCTACTACGGGCGGATACCGCGCAGCGCAGGACCGTTGCCGGACGCTCGGACGCTAGAGACCTGGCTTGCGAGCAACGCCTTTGCCTTCTTCGCTGTCGCGTACCTCGGAAGCTTGCTGGCGCAGACGATTCGCAGCAAGGGCGCGGAACTGCGCGAAAAGAGCCAGGAGCTGCGGGATTTACAGGCCTTCAACCGGGACATTATCGAGTCGATGCGTGGCGGTTTGCTGACAACGGATTTGGAGGGCCGCATTCTGCTGGTCAATCGTTCGGGGGCCGAAATCATGGGTCGGGGCTTCGGATTGCTGCGGAACGAGCGCATTGGCGAAATCTTCCAGGATCTTTGGCCGGTGGAATTAGATGAGAACGGGATACCCCTGGCGCTGCGGAAAGAGATCGCATTTGAAACTCCGGCCGGCGCCAAGCGGTATTTCGGCTTTTCGATTTCTCCGCTGCGCACAGGACAGGACGAAGCGAGCGGCTACGTCTTTAATTTCCAGGACCTGACGGAGCTCAAGCGCCTGGAACGGGAAGTAACCACCAAGGAGCGCATGGCCGCGCTGGGACGTCTTTCGGCCGCGATCGCCCACGAAATCCGCCAGCCGTTAACGGCCATGACGGGTGCTCTCAAGGAACTCGCCCGCTTCGCTCCGCTCGACGATGACGACAAGACGCTCGTTCAGATCGTGAGCCGGGAGTCGCAACGGCTGAACCAAATCATCAGCGATTTTCTCGATTACTCGCGCGAGCGGAAGCTGCTGTTCGCCGAGCTGGATGTGTCGGCCGTCCTCGATGAGACGTTGCTGCTGATCGAACGCGGTGACGGGCTCTCGGGCAAATATCAAATCGAAAAGAGTTTCGAAAACCGCGGCGTACGCGCCCGCGCCGACCGCGACGCCATGAAGCAAGTCTTCTGGAATTTGTGCAACAACGCCCTCCGCGCCATGCCGGGCGGCGGAGTTCTATCGATTGGCCTGGATGCTGACGAAGACTGGGTGCGAATCTCCGTCAGCGATACCGGTACGGGATTCGATCCGGCCGAATCGGCGCGCATCTTTGAGCCATTCCAATCCGGATTCCCCGGAGGAACGGGGCTCGGCCTCGCGATTGTCTATCAGATTGTGCAGGCGCACGGGGGACGAGTTCGCGCACAGGCCCAAAGATCGAACGGTGCCACGTTCGTGGTGGAAATTCCGCGCAGCGTCGCGCCCCGGGCCAGCGCCCGGCCGCGAACCCGCGGCGATGCGGAACTACTGCACGCCGGTACCCGATGATTACAAGGGGATAACAGAGTTCATGGCCCACATGCTCATCGTCGATGACGAGCGCTCGATTTGCGAGCTGTTGGAGATCAGCTTTCGCAAGGAAGGCCACAAGGTCGAGGTGGCCTCGAACGGCGAGATGGCCCAACGGAAGCTCGCATCGCAGATCTTCGACATCGTCGTCTCGGATATCTGCATGCCGGACATGGATGGAGTCGAGCTGTTGCGCTATTGCAAGGAGGTTTCACCGGCCACAGTCTTTATCCTCATCACAGGCGTGCCGACCATCGATACCGCCATCGACGCCGTGAATTTTGGCGCCGATCGCTACGTCATCAAAGGCGACCGGCTACTTGACGAATTGCGGCCCGCGGTCCAATCCGTCGCCGAACGCCTCGAACTCAAGAAGGAAGCCGGCTACCTCCGCCGCGAACTCCGCCGATTGACGGGGCTGGACCACATGATCGGGACGAGCCCGAAAATGCGCGAGATTTTCGAGTTGATCCAGAATATCGCGCCGCAATCGAGCCGCGTGCTGATTACAGGAGAGAGCGGCACGGGCAAGGAGCTGGTGGCGCGCGCTATCCACGAGAACAGCGCCCGCGCAAAAAACCCATTCGTCACTATCAATTGCGGAGCGTTCCCGGAAACCTTACTGGAGTCCGAGCTCTTCGGCTACATGAAGGGGGCCTTCACCGGGGCCAACGAAAACCGCCGCGGGCTCTTCCAGGCGGCGCATGGCGGGACGCTTTTCATGGATG
>JASHWB010000189.1 GCA_030044295.1 Candidatus Acidiferrales bacterium | reverse complement strand
TTCTCACGAAGGGCGCTTTCTGCAGAGGTACAAACGCGCTCGCGGCAACCCGGTGCCCCGATCCGTTCCTTATGTAGCGCCGCCCTTCACGGGCGGCAGGCGACCTTTCGTTGTGCGATGTGCTCTTACGTGCTCGTCGCTCCTGCCTGCTTTGTTTCACGCCGGGTGCCCCATGCTCAGTTTGTGAGCGTGGGGATATTCGCTCGATCACGCCGCTGTTGCATTCGAGTCATTTGGTACAGCCGGTGCGGAATTCCCGCGTGCAGAAATTCACGCTGATATTGAAATCCGAGCTTTTCTAGGATTCTCACGGACGGGCGGTTCTGCGGCAGCGCAAACGCGATAATCTTTTCCATCGCCAAATCCACGAAGCCATATCGCAACACTCCTGCGGCGGCTTCTTCGGCGTAGCCGTTGCCCCAGTGTTTCAGGCATAGCCGGTATCCCAATTCCACTTCGCTCGCTCCATCGACTTCCACTGGCTCCATTCCGCACGTGCCGATGAACTCCCCTCCGTTTTTCAAGAAGATCGGGAATTTGGCGACTCGAAGCCTCTCAAATATTTCCATTCGTTTTCGTATCTGCGCTCTGGCGCCTTCCTCGTCGGGCACCAAGTACGCCCCGGGAGGCGAAAAGCAGTTGTAACCCACATCCCGCGAGAGCGTCAGATAGCACTCGACATCCGTCTCGCGCCACTCCCGCAAACACAGTCGTGCCGTCTCAATTCTCATCTCTGGTCTTCGCGGCTCGCTATGGGCAAGTACCATAACGTAGACTGCACTCTATCGTAATTCGCGCCTGTTTTCGCTTCACCCTGCATGATATAGTTTGCCTCCGAACGCAACATCCGTGGAGAAGTCATGAAACACAAGGCGACTGCGACTATAGCCTCGTTCGCCATCCTCGCCGCGCTTTGCTTCGCGAGTTCGGCGCGAGCGCAGCAGCGGCGCCTCTCAACTGAGGATTACAACAAAGCGATCCACCTCTATGATCAGGGCCTCGACCAATTTGCGAAAGGCCAAATCGACCAAGCGATCGCGCTGTATAAACAAGCTCTGGCCATCTATCCCGCCCTTCCGGAAGCGCTCACGAACCTCGGTCTAGCCCTGGACGCCAAAGGAGACGATGACGCGGCGGCGCAGCAAATTGGTTTGGCTCTGCAGTATCAGCCGAATGATGCAATCGCAGAAAGCGACCTCGGGCTCGTTCTGTATCACCAAAAGAAGTACCCGGACTCGATCGCAGCGTATCAAAAGGCAATTTCGCTGAAGCCCGATCTTCCCGATGCCTACAATGGCCTGGGCGCGGCGCAGTTTGCCTCTGGAGACGCTGCCGCGGCCGAAGCAAACTACCAAAAGGCGCTTTTCATTCGTCCCCATTATTTTGACGCGCTCGGCAATCTCGGCGCCGCGTACGTTTCTCAGCAGCGATGGAGCGAAGCGGCCGCCGCGTACCAGCAGGCCCTTACGCTCAATCCCAATGCCGAAGACATCCGCGCCAATTATCTGGCGGCGCTCCAGCACTCCGGCGGTTCCGTCGACCTCACTTCGGGCTATCAGCAGCTCGTGGCCAGGAATCCGTCTGATCCCGCTGCGTGGTATCAACTCGGCCACGCCCAATACGAAAATTCGCAAATCGATGCGGCCATCGCCAGTTTTCAGAAAAGCCTCGCGCTAAAATCCGATCAACCGGACGTCGAATTCAGTCTCGCACGCGCCCTCACCGACCAAAATAAATTCGCGGACGCGATCGGCGCGTATCAGAAGGGATTGGCGCTCCAGCCCAAATCCGCTGACGCTCTTTCCGGCTTGGGCAACGCCTACCTGAAAACGAATCAGCCTCGGCAAGCCGCCGAAGCGTTCCGAAAATGCCTGGCCATCCAGCCGAGCGCTTCCGGCCCGCTTTTCGGCCTCGGTCTCGCACTCATGAACTCCGGTGATCTCACCGGAGCCAGCGCCGCTTTCGCTAAGTTAGTCGCGACCGAGCCTACGAATTACGTAGCGTTCTTTGACCTCGGGAATATTCTTTTCAACCAGGGGCAATATGGACTCGCCGCGGACCGGTATCGTCAGGCGATTAAGCTCAATCCCAATCTGGCCCAGGCTCATTACAATCTCGCCGCTGTCCTGGTCCGGCTCAGCGACAGTGCGGCAGCCGCGCAAGAATACGCAACAGCCCATAAACTGGACCCAAGCCTGATTCCTCCGGCCAGCAAATGATTGGCTCGTGCGCACGGCGAAACAAAATCGGGGGGGGGTCGTACACGGAAATCGTCTATGCGCCTTCGGGGGCGAAGCTGGCGCTGATGACGGGGTTAACCACTTTGCAAAAGGGCTACGTCCCGCTCAATGGCGGTATATACTTCGAGTGGACTGGCCTATTATCGCCATTCGGACTGGATCGGCAGCGCCATTGGAGGGTTAGCATCGTGCGCATTGTTGGCTCGTTTGGAGTACCTGGATTTCGCATGGATCGTGGGTTTTATCTTCGGCCACTCATCCGAAGTCGCCAGTTCATCTTGGCCTCTACTGTGTTAGTCCTCCTGTGCGGTTATGCTTTCGATGTCGTCGTTAAAGCCTGGGCACGATTTTCGGTGTTTACAGTTACTTGGATTGGAATCTCACTCGTTTTTCTGGTGCTGATGTTCCGTGTGGTACTTCGGACTCACGAAATATTACATTTATTGCTTACGAGTGGACAGGTTGAAAAGCCGGAGAATGGGTCGCCCCTAGCAGTGGTGTTGAATCTCCTCGCGGACGTTTCTAACAACATGCTCTTCTTCGGATTCGCCTCGATCTTCGCAATGTTAATGGCTATATCTTTGGTTCTGTTCTGGAGGTGATGAGATACTTAGCTTACAGTACGCAGTTCGGGGCCCCTTCGATCAAAGCCTACGCGCCGTTTGGCGGAGGCTATGCAGAAACGGGCACCGCGGATTTGTCGTTCACGGGGATGAACCAGGACACGGTGAGCAACCTCTACGACTTTCC
>JASHWB010000188.1 GCA_030044295.1 Candidatus Acidiferrales bacterium | reverse complement strand
ACCGAAATCGCCAAGGCCGAGGACCGGCTGCTCGAGCAGATGGTCGCTGCGGAAGAGTATGACCGGCGCGTCAAATCATCGGAAAAACTGCTGAAGGAAGTGGAAGACGTGGCCCGTGGGCAGCGCGCGAAAATCGAATTGGACAAAGCGGCATCAGAAAAAGAGCTTGCCGGATTAAACGCAGAGCGCGAACGGGTTGTAACGGCTGTGCCTGAAGACCTGCTCGATCATTACGAGCGAATCGCGAGAAAGCACAACGGTGTGGTGCTTGCCGAAGTTCGCGATGAAAAATGCAGCGCCTGCGGAATGCGCATCCGCCCTCATGTTTTTCAGGAGATGCGCCGCGGCAGTGGCGAAATGTTTCATTGCGAGACCTGCACGCGGATCCTGTATTACGTCGAGCCAGACCAATCCGGCGCGCCGACTGCCGCTTCGGCAACGCGCAACAGCGCAGCGGCGTCCGGTTCCCGTGAAGGTTAGTCTCGTGGATTTCGCGCAAAGCATCTGTCGTGCCGCTGGCCCAAGAACTTGCGCGTGCGTCGCTCCAACTTCGTCGGCCGATTGTATTCTCTGATGCGCGCGCCAAAGTTTCCACCCGACAATGCGCGGCTTTTCTCCGATTCGCCTTCCACACCTCCCGCCGGAGTGCACATTGCGAATATTGACGGCGCATCGCGCGGCAATCCGGGCCCAGCGGCCTATGCGGTGGTAATGCGGGATCCGAATGGCAACATAATCCTCGAATTGGGCAAGCGGCTCGGACGCGACACGAACAATGTTGCGGAATATTACGCGCTGCTGGCAGCGCTCGATTATGCGACGAGCAATGGGATCAAGGCGCTGCGGATTCGCAGCGACTCGGAACTGCTAGTGAGGCAGATGCAGGGGCGATACAAGGTAAAGAGCCCCGACCTGAAGCCGCTACATGAACGCGCGCTGAAGACGAGCCGACAGCTTCAATATTTCACGATCGAGCACGTTCGCCGCGAACTGAATCGCGACGCCGATGCGCTGGCGAACGCCGCGCTCGATTCCGGAGGCCCCATAGCGCTGCCTGCCACGATTGCTGCGCCGGCGCGACGCGCGTCCGAAGGTCCGTCAGCTATTCCAACAAAACCTCGGCGCATTCGCGCGCGGTTCGAACGCGGAGCCTTCGTGCCGCTTGAGAAGCCGGAGATCCCCGAAGGGACGGAAGTCGTCCTCGAAATTCACAAAAGACATCGGTAAACGCAGGCCTCGACGACTTCGCGGCGCTGCGCCTTCTGCCTAGGTTCTAATTTGTTGAGGCAGGCTTCAACGGCTTCAAAGCGTACGAGCGATAGAGCGTGTCGCGCTGCGCGGGAATATAGCCAGCGTCGGAAATGATGCGGCGGAGTTCGTCTTCGTTGGTGCGGTTGCGGACGCCAGCCGCGTACACCACATTTTCCTCAATCAAAATGCTGCCCACGTCGTCGGCGCCGAACTGCAAACCCACCTGGCAGACCTTAATGCCGGGTGTGAGCCAACTCGACTGGATGTGGTCGATGTTGTCGAGGTAGAGCCGGCTGATCGCCAGCGTCTTCAAGTAATCGACGGCGGTGGTTTCCGGAACTTTTTTGCCCAGCGGCGTGTGGTCCGGCGCGAAAATCCACGGGATAAACGCCGTGAACCCGCCGCCATCCTCTTGAATGCGGCGGATCCTCTCCAAATGATTTACGCGGTGGCGATATTCTTCGCCGCAGCCGAACATCATCGTAGCGGTGGTCCTCATGCCGAGCTTATGCGCCTCTCGATGCACGGATTCCCATTCCTCGGACTTGCATTTGAGGCGCGCGATACGGTGGCGGACTTCGTCGTCGAGAATTTCCGCTCCGCCGCCGGGAATCGACTGCAAGCCGGCGTCGCGCAAGCGAACGATCGTGTCGGGTATTGAAAGGCTGGAGACCTCTGCGATGCACAGAATCTCCGGCGCGGAAAAGCAGTGAAGGTGGACCTGCGGGTAACGCTCGTGAATCGAGCGCAGCATGTTCTCGTAGTAGTCGATCTTCAGGTCGGGGTGCAAACCGCCCTGCAACAAAACGCCGTTTCCGCCGAGCGCGAGCATTTCTTCGATTTTCTGGTAGATGGATTCGAGCGGCTGGATGTAGCCCTCTTTCGAGCCGAGCGGGCGGTAAAACGCGCAGAACGAGCAGTATTCGGTGCAGAAATTCGTGTAGTTGATGTTGCGATCAATTTGATAGGTAGCGACGCGCGGATCCGTTTTGCGACGACGGACGTCATTGGCGGCCATTCCGATGCCGATCAGGTCGTCGGAGTTGAACAGGTCGAGCGCTTCTTGATGTGTGAGACCCATGTTAGGAATGCGCCGAATGGCTCGCGCGGTTCTCGGTGAGGCTTGAATCCTCGAGTTCGGCAAACGCCACCGGACGGGACGCTGGAATTATGCCCGAGGCTGCGGCCTTCTCGAAATAGACCCGCAAACCGGACAAGTTCTCGGCATCCAAATCGTAGTTAATGTTCTCGGTCAGATAGCGCTCGAGTGCGCTCGGCGGTAAATCGAGTTTTATCGAAGCAGCCTCGGCAATTTCCCGGACATGCTGCTGGCCGTACTTCTTCGACGCGAGAAAATCAGCGATCACCTCGGGCGTGATCGCATCGCGACGGGCGGCCCAAATCGCCAGCACGCTCGGTTGGCCCGTCAATTGACGCCACTGGTGGACGACGTCATATACGAACAGCGTTTCAAACCCTGGAACAGGCATGTCGTCCGGATCACCCTGGCAGCACTGCTCGCCACTGGGCGTCTTG
>JASHWB010000187.1 GCA_030044295.1 Candidatus Acidiferrales bacterium | reverse complement strand
TGCGCGACGGCGGCGAATTGGCCGCGAATTTCCGGCCAGGCCGAGTAAGCTGCGGTTGCGGTCAGCCCAGCCATGAAAGTTCGCCCTCGGAAATCCGTGAGCCGCCCACAATGCGGAGGAAAATTTCCTCGAGCGTGAGTTTTTCGCCGGGAATGGCGGCTGCGGTTGAGGGCTCGCCGTTGCCGGAAACGGCGGCTGTTTGCGCCTGGACGCCGCTGCGCAACTCGTCGAGCGAACCCTGCGCGACCAGCTGGCCGCGGTGAATGATGGCCACGTGGCTGCAGAGACGTTCGACGATTTCGAGCACGTGGGACGTGAGAAAAATCGTGGCGCCGCGCGCAATCATGCGCTGGAGCATGGCCTTCAGCGTGCCGGAGGCGATGGCATCGACGCCTTCGAATGGCTCGTCGAGAAACAGGATGCGCGGCCCGTGAATCACGGCCGCCGCGAGCGCCAGCTTCTTTTGCATCCCGTGCGAATAGTCGGAAACGAGCGCTTTCGGCTGATTCGCTAGCTGCATGAATTCGAGCAGCTCGGCGGCGCGTTGCGAAGCGACGGCGCGGCTGAGCCCGTACATCCGCCCCACGAAGTTCAGGTACTCCACTCCGGTGAGGCGTCCGAAAAGCGCCATACCCTCCGGAACGACTCCGATTTGCCGCTTCACATCCACGGGATCCGCCGCCATATCGCGGCCGAGGATTTCAATGCGGCCGGACGTGGGCGCGAGCAATCCGGTGAGCATCTTGATCGTGGTGGATTTGCCCGCACCGTTCGGTCCAAGAAAACCGAAGAACTGCCCGGGCGCAACGCGGAGATTTACATCGTCAACGGCGACCAGATCACCGAAACGGCGCGTCAGATTTTCGGTACAGACGGCGGGAAGGTCCATCGGTTCGCTCCGACTCTAACACAGGCGCAAGGCACTACGGAGTGGAGTACGATACTGATTCGAATACATGGATGGCGGACGCGCGTCGGGTTCGAACTTGCGGCGTTGTGGCGTTTGAGCCGCCGGCCGAAATCTCCGCTTTGGGAGTCCGGTGAACTACACCGGAGTCCGAACACTGGACCCGGTTTAGGCGGGACCACAACGTTATGGCGGAGGGGGTGGGATTCGAACCCACGAGACCCTTTCGGGTCTAACGGTTTTCAAGACCGCCGGTTTCAACCGCTCACCCACCCCTCCGATTGCACGCTTGTGCCATTGTAACTTGCCAATCCGAGTTAGCGAAGTCTTGTACTATTGACCGCGAGCCGTTGCTGAGTGAACTTGTCGAAGGACCGCAGCCGCGAGTGCGCGCGACAGAAGCCAAATCTTGCGGTCACAATCTGTGACCACCTAAGGAACGAGAGAATGGCGAAAACCCGGGCGATCGTGCCAACCGAGCAGATGGACCGCCGGATCCTGCTGCTTCGCGGATATCGAGTGATGCTGGACGCCGATCTTGCGGAGGTTTACGGCACAACCACGAAGGCGCTCAACCAAGCAGTTAAACGCAATCGAGAACGATTTCCCGCCGAGTTCATGTTTCAGCTGAACCGGCGCGAAAAAGACGAGGTAGTCACAAACTGTGACCACCTCCGCAGGCTCAAATACTCGCTCAACTTGCCCTTTGCTTTCACGGAATACGGCGCGGTGATGTTGGCGAGCGTCTTGAACAGCCCCGTTGCGGTTCAGGCCAGTATTGCCGTCGTCCGGGCATTCATTCGCCTCCGCGAAATCCTGACAACCCACAAGGAACTAGCGCGCAAGCTGGAGCAGCTCGAAGAGCGCATTGAGGGGCACGACGAGGAGATCGTCGCGATTTTCGAGGCGATCCGGGAGTTAATGGCGCCGCCTGACAAGCCGGGCAAGCGGATCGGATTCCATCGCTAGGCAGCCCGGATTTGCTCCGCTGACCCGGTTTCTTATGAACGAGCGGCATGGCTGGCGCAGCTGTTGTCCGATACGAAAATTTCTTCTCTGATTTTTTCGAAATGGAGTGGTTTTCGATTGAAATGCCTTGCCGGGCAGATTTAATCTGTCGCCCGCTCGATGCGAAAATCGATCATTACATTGGTAGTGGCTGCGCTGCTAGCCGTAGCTCCCGTGGCGATGCACGCCGGCGCGCGATCTGCGCTGGCCGCAAATCCTTCTTCCCAGTCGATTCAAAACGCGCGAGCGAATGCGTATCATTTGGCGCGGATGCGCGATCGCGCCATGATTCGGCAATATTTTGCGGACGGCTATCTAGTCGCTGTCCCACCCGAAACGCGCTTTTACTATCTCCACGGCGTTCCGGCGGACTATTCTTATTTGCGTCCATGGGCCAAACGTTTTCTCGACCAGATTGGCCGCGAATTTTACGCCAACTTTCACCAGCAGCTCCGCGTTACAAGCCTGGTCAGGACTGTCGCGCTGCAGGAGCGGCTGGCTCGCAGAAATTTCAATGCTGCCGAAGCAACTGGCGACGATCGCTCGTCGCATCTGACCGGAGCTACCCTCGACATTTCGAAACATTCCATGACCTGGCGGGAAAAGAAATGGCTGAGGCACGAGCTGATCGGACTCGAAAAGAATGGCTACCTCTACGCCGTCGAGGAATTCCATCAGCCCTGCTTTCACGTGATGGTTTTCCCCAACTATCCCGATTTCGCGCCGAAAGCTGCCGGTTCACGGCTCGAAGCGAACCGCGCCGACTGACGGCGGGTGGCGCATACGGGCCATTCCTCAACAATTAAGTAGACATCGGGTTAGAGCCCTGTCACAGTAGAGGTGCGTTTGTTGCTCTTGTAAAACCTTTAGATTTGATGGAGGGGCTGCAAGTCCACACTTGCAGCCCTTTTTTGTTGGGCTAAGGGTGGTGGAAAAGCACCAAATAGCTCAATCAGAAATGAGAAACACAGTTGAAAGAACAAGGAACCGTAAAGTGGTTCAACGCCAGTAAGGGCTTTGGGTTCATCCAGCGCCAGTCCGGCGAAGACGTTTTCGTGCACTTCTCCGCCATTCAGGGAGAAGGCTACAAGTCGCTGAACGAAGGCCAAGCGGTTGAATTCGAAGTCACACGCGGCCCCAAGGGCCTGCAGGCTTCGAACGTAACCAGCCTCTAGCTGCACAGCGGGCTCGCCGCATGGCGAGCCCGCGTCGTTTCTGGCATGCAAATTTTGGAGATTTCGTGAAAGTTCTCGCAACCATAACCTGCGCTAAGGATTTCCCCTTGCCTCTGTTCCTGGCATTCGAATCGCTCGACTTGGGCGCGAAGTGAGCCGCGAAATCCTCGTGCAGTTCGTGAAATTCGAAGCCAAGGCTTCGGTCCGCGAGTACATCTTCATGGTGAAAGAGGCTTCGGGCGACCCCCGGGAATTCATACTAACGATCTCCAACGAAGCATTTAACGCCCGGCTCGTCCGCTATCAAGACGGGCCCGATGTTTGCTCGGCGAAGCTCCGGCAGGAGCTGGCCGCCTATGGCAACAACCCACCTGACACGCGTTATCTGATCACGGCTGCTGACCTTGAGGACTACCGAACCAGCCACACGCCGCGGTCAGCGCGGCATTCCTTCGGCAAGTTGCACGAGGAGAGCTGAGCGGGGCGAGTTTTCGGTTTCCGATCGTGAAGAATTCCCGGCGAAGCGAGGATCAATTGAAGAACCTATTTGTTGGTAACCTAAGCTTTCAAACGACTGAAAGCGACTTGCGGGCGCTATTTGCTCCGCTAGGCCAAATCACGCGGATTCACATGGCTATGGACCGCGAAACGGGACGGTCGCGAGGATTCGCGTTTGTGGAAATGGCCAACGATGATGAGGCGAAGAGCGCGATCGCCACTCTGGACGGCAAAGAATTGGGAGGCCGCAATATTAAAGTCAACGAGGCGCGCCCGAGAACCGGACGGCCCGCGCCGCAGGGCAGCGGCCACGGCGCCGGCAACAGTGGCGGACGCGGCCCCGGGGGCGGACGCAGAGGTTCCTTCTCGACCGAGGATTACGGCGAAGCCGCGCGCCAGCCACGTGAACCGCGCTGGTAATCCCATACCTTTCAGGAGATCGTATGGCGAGGACGACGTTTCAGAAGCGTCAAAAAGAAATGAAGCGCTTGGAAAAGCAGCGCATGAAGGCGGAACGCCGCGCGCAGCGAAAAATTGAGAAGGCGGCGGAAACGGGCGCGGGTGCGCCGATCGAGTACGACGATAGCTTTCAGATTCGCGACACGGATGGTGACGAAACCGCGGAAGAGGCGTAGAACCGTCGCCGCGACAAGCGACGAGCTGAAGAACAGGAGACGATTGTGGCGTTTGAAAGAACCCGGGGTCAACATGAAGCCGCAGAGGCGCCCGACGACTACGACTCACCTGTTTCGGAAGCGGGTGTCACGTCGTCTACTCACGAGCTCAGTGGGCGCGGCCGATTGGTTCCGGCGATCGCCACTGGCATAGAGTATCCGGTCGAATTTGGTCTTAACTCGCCACCGGCCTCGCCCCAGCGCGGCCGCGCAGCGAAGCCAACCCGTTGGGCAAAGTGCAGCATTCATTCGCCTCAAAACAGAACTTTTCTCGACGGATTTTATTTCCTTCGTACCGAAGAGGGGCGCGTCCATCAATTGAAAGTGATTCACGGCGTTTGGCACTGCCTGGCATTGGCTCCGTGAAGTAATTTGCCCGGAAAATCTTTAGAACCGTTCCCGTCTCAAAAATTCACGAATTCTAGCGGCCCAATGATACGCTCTTGGCGCAAACCTCTATTTTGAGGCCCGCGGAGGGAAGCCGATGGCGAGCAAGCTCAAGCTGCGGTTGAACGGCGTAACGCGAGAAGTCGAATCAGCGCCGGATACGCCGCTTTTGTACGTGCTTACCGACGAAATGCATCTGCAGGGGCCGCGCTTCGGCTGCGG
>JASHWB010000186.1 GCA_030044295.1 Candidatus Acidiferrales bacterium | reverse complement strand
GAGTCCGAGCGTGCGCGCGGAAGCGCCGGATGCAACGATCAGCGTTTCGGTCTCGTAAGTTTCCTTGCCCGCGGTGATCTTAAAGGGGGCTTTGCTGAGGTCAACGCTGCTGACCGCGCCGGGGCGGAATTCGGCTCCGAAGCGCTGGGCTTGCTTGCGAGCGCGCTCGATAAACTCCGGGCCCAGGATACCTTCGGGAAACCCGGGAAAATTTTCGACTTCGGTGGTCAGCGCCAACTGTCCTCCGGGCTCGTAGCCATCCAAAACGACTGGCTTCAAATCCGCGCGCGCGGTATAAATCGCGGCAGTCAAACCGGCGCAACCACTCCCAATAACGACGACCTTGTGCACTGAATTCTCCTAGGTTGTAGAGATGACTTCGGAAGGCCCGGCGATGCGGCGCCACAAACCCCGAAAGTATACCACTACCACTAGCAGCCGGTTATTCGATACGCGCGCGAGACAAAGGATGCAAAACGCCGCGTCCACGCGACTTGGCAATCGCTGCCGTTTGCCACTACGCGCGTCCGAAGTACTCTAGACGAACGAAGGACCGTGGACGTTCCAACGATCTTCCGCTTTTCGCAAATAGCGTGGCGGAGGGCGAAACAAAGCCCGGGTAGCAGCTCTCTTGTCAAGTACCCGGAGGCGGTCGTTACGGCTTCTCGCGTCGATGCTGGATATCAAGCAGATGGTCGCGGAGGCGTTTCAAAACCTCGCTCTCTTGGCCGTCGCGAAGTTCGCGCTCGACCTCATCCAACGCGAAGTGAATGATATCGTGGTGATGAATCTCCTGGCCGGGCAGAAGATCGCTCAGTTGCAGCCAGACCTGGTGTAGGAGGTCGATTTCTTTCGGCGTGAGCCGCGGCGCATGAGGGCCGAGATAGAAAATCTGTTCTTGGCCCGAAGGGGTGAAAACTTCGAGCGCAACGCGCGGGCGAGGTTCCGGCATTCGTTCCCAGGCCAGGCCGATCTCACGAGCCTGCTCGGTAATTGTCGATTTGGAAGAACTTCCGGCGATTACTGTATTTGATTGGAGATTGGCGGCGGTTCTCAAAATGCCTTCCCACAAATCGTTCGCGGCGACCACGGCCAGGCGGACAGGCTTGCCTTCCTTTTCAGCCATCGCTAAGACCTTCGTGAAAAGCATCTGCTCGATGGCCGTGAATAGCTGGTCAGGTGTCAGGTCGTACTCGCCAGAGGCAGCGCGGCGTAACATGCGGACGTGAAGCACCACGATCTCGGCCTGACGGCTCCTGGCGCGACGCAGCGCTGACTCCAGCGGATAAAGCGCGTAATAGGTGCTTACGGGCACCAGAACGTTGCCGGGCTTCACGCCGACGTTGGCCAGACTTAGGTCGGATTCTTGCGCCAGGTTGAACTGGTCCAGTTCGACATGCCCCTCCGCGCGGCTGCTGCGTGCGCGGTGAATGTAGCGTTCGGAAAGCTCGAACGTCATGAATAGCGCCGCCGAAAAAATAACACCCGATACCGTGGCGGCCGGCTTGGTGAAGAGGTTGACGACCGCAATCGCCAGGAGGACAGCCGTGATCAATCCCAACCCGAGGGGAATTTCGACGCCGAAGATATGAAAATTCACCGGCACGCGGAATTCCCGGTCCTGCGGATGCGTGTAACGAAGGACGAGAACGGCGATGCCCTTGAGTGCGAAACTCCAAATCACGCCGAAAGCGTAGAGGTTGGCGAGGAAGGTCACGTCGCCGCGGCTGATGATAATCGTGACGATTTGAAGCAAGACCACCAGGTTGATAATCCGGTGCGAAGTGCCAAAGCGCGGGTGTGGCTGGCGAAACCAATCGGGAAGAACACCGTCTTCCGATACGCGGTTGAGCAACCCGTTCGAACCGACGATAGCGGTGTTTACGGCACCCGACAGAATCAGCGTGCCGACCACAACCACGAAAACGTGAAACAGAAGGCGCGCGATGAAGGGCCCCGTCAAGTTCATCGCCAGGCCGCCGATCAGGTTTTCGAAATAGGTGTGGCGGGTTCCGTCGGGGATGATCATGACGGCGAAGAACGAAACGAGCGATGTAAAGACGACGCTGTAAATGAAAATGATGAAGGCTGTCTTTTTCAGGTTTCGGAGCTTGGGATGCTCGATTTCGCGATAGACCTGCGCAAGAGTTTCCTCGCCGCTCATGGCGAGTACCGAATGGCCGAGGCCGACGAACACCGCCACGAGCGTGATCATCTTTGCGATGTGGTGTCCGTAGAGCCAGCCGAGGGAATGCTTGTTGAGGACGATGTTGTGAGCGACGGGCAGAGGCGGAAGATGCGCGCCACGTACCCAGAGCGTATAACCGCACCACGCGATCAGCGCGACCACCATAACGGTGGTCAGTT
Organism: Candidatus Acidiferrales bacterium; assembly: GCA_030044295.1. Classification (GTDB taxonomy): domain Bacteria; phylum Acidobacteriota; class Terriglobia; order Acidiferrales; family UBA7541; genus Palsa-295. Next base: position 615 of record JASHWB010000186.1, on the reverse strand, counting down.
GCATGATCCACAGCGCTTTCTCGCTCGATTCTGGAATACCTTTGATGTTCTGCCACCAAAAGTAGAGAGTCACCAGAATCGCGAAAGCAGCAGCGGTATCGTTCGCGCCCAAATGGATGTTCAAGTGACCGTAGGCGAAGAGTTCGTTGAGCAGTCCCGCGAGGTATTGGCCCGCGGAAACACCGCTGATCGGACCGGTGAGCACGTAGTCGAACATCAGCGCGGAAACGGAGAACTTGGCTAGCGCACCGCCCATCGCTTCTTTCACTACGCGATACACGCCGCCGCGCACGAACATGCTGCAGCTTTCGACGTAAATTTGGGAAACGGCGTAAGAAAGCAGCATGGTGGCGAGAATGAACCACGGTGCAGTTTTACCGATGAAGGCTTCCGCTTCGCCGCCGGCGTAGTAGGCCGACGACGCGAGGTCGTTAAGGACGATGGCCGCGGCTCGCCAATAGGAAATAAAGGCGAGCATCGCCGTGGTGGCGACAAGAACCTTGGCCACCGGCCGGATCGAACTGCCTACACTTGACCCGTTAGGAGTTGACGCCATAAAGGAGCTTACTTAGCACGTGGGAAACAACTATACGTTGAAACCGCCAGAGAAGGGAA
>JASHWB010000185.1 GCA_030044295.1 Candidatus Acidiferrales bacterium | reverse complement strand
GCATGGCTACGCTCTCCGCTCGATCTATCGTTTTCGTTCGCTTCCGAGCAGACGATGGACGCGCTCGCCCGCACGCTAGGCATGGACGCGTACGCCTTCCGCCGCATGAACATCGCTAACGAGCGCTGGCAGGGAGTACTCGATGCCGTCGCGGAAGCCTCACAATGGGAGCCGCATCCTCCGGCTTCGCAATCGTCAAACGCGAAAACCGTTCGCGGTCGCGGCATCGCCCTGGGAACACACCTCACTTCCTACGGCGGCGCGGTGGCCGAAGTCGAAGTGGACAAAGAGACCGGCACGGTGACGGTAAAGCATCTGTACGGCGCGATTGACGCTGGCCTCGCCGTAAATCCCGCGTTCATCGAAAACCAGATCAGCGGCCAACTGGTGCAGGCCACTAGCAGGATGCTGCTGGAAGAAATCACGTTCAATAAAACGAATGTCACGAGTCTCGACTGGAATAGCTATCCGATTCTGCGCTTCGAGCAGTGCCCGGAAGTCACGGCCATCTGCGTGCAGCGCCTCGATCAGCGCTCCACTGGCGCCGGCGAGGAAGTAATGGCCGCCACGGCGGGCGCGATCGCCTGCGCGTTTTTCGACGCGACCGGCGTCCGCATGACGGAGTTTCCTCTCACGCCCAAGCGCGTGCTGGCCGCGTTGCGAAAATCATGAAGCCTGCCTTCGAAACCCCATGAAAGTTAGAGCGGCCGTCGCTTACGAAGGCCAGCCAGAGCTTTCGATTGAGGACCTGGAGATCGGCGATCCTGGCCCGGACGACATTCTGGTTCGCATCGTGGCCTGCGGTCTGTGCCACACGGACGTCAAGGCGCTCGCTGGAGGCATGGGCGTGCCGAAGCCGGTGGTACTTGGGCATGAAGGCGCTGGTATTGTCGAGCGCGTCGGCGAGCGCGTCACCGGTATCAATCCCGGCGATCACGTCGTACTCACCTACGATTCCTGCGGAGCATGCCGGGCTTGCGCAGGCGGGGATCCCGCTTATTGTGCGCAAACGGCCGCGCTGAATTTCGCCGATGGGCGTTTCGGCGAGCCGGGCACATTCACCAGGGGCTCCGAACGCATCCATGGCCACTTCTTCGGCCAGTCGTCATTTGCCAATTACGCCATCGCCAAGCCGCGCAACGCAGTCGTGGTGACGAAAGATGCGCCGCTCGAAATTCTCGGCGTCCTCGGTTGCGGAGTCCAAACCGGCGCAGGCGCGGTAATGAACGCGCTACAGCCCGAGCCAGGCAGCAGCATCGCTATTTTCGGAGTTGGTCCGGTCGGTTTGAGCGCCGTTCTAGGCGCGGTAATTCGCGGCTGCTCGCAGATTATCGCCGTGGACGTGTTGCCGCAGCGCCTCGAAATTGCAAAAAAACTTGGCGCCACCCACGCGGTGCTCGCTGGGCGGGATATGAATTCTGCAAGCGCCATCCGCCGCAATTTTCCAGGCGGCGCAAATTACGCGCTCGACACCACGGGTCGCCCGGAAGCTGGCCAGCACGCCATTGCAGCGCTCGCCCCCAAGGGATGCTTCGGCTTCGTCACCATTCCCACAGGCGGGCTGCAAATAAATATGCAGACCGTCTTTTTGCAGGGCCTCAGCGTGCGCGGAATCGTGCAGGGCGATAGCGTTCCGCATGTTTTCATTCCGTACCTGATTGATCTGTTCATCGCCGGCCGGTTTCCCTTCGATCGCTTCCTGACCCGCTATAACTTCTCGCAAATCAATCAGGCCATCGCCGATCAGGCCGCCGGTAAGGCAGTTAAGCCGGTTTTCGGCATGGCGGATTGATCGCACGCCGCAATGAGCGCGACTTTTCAGTGAACATTCACTTCAGGTAGGTCCGCACGATTTCGATCACGTCGTTCGCGGCTTCTTCCGAAGACTTGGAATTACGAGGCATGTGGTTGCGGATGTGATCTTCCAGCAGCTCCCCCATCAGGCTGTTGATGGCGCCGCGCGCGGCCGCCAGTCGCTGCAGCACGCCGGCGCAGCTCTCATCTTCATTCAGCGCCCGCAGCACGCTTTCGAGTTGCCCGATCACTTTTTTGGTGCGGTTTACCAGATCCAATTTTTCTCGCGATAAGTGTGACATTTCCGTTGACTACCCTAGGGGGGTATAGTATCAGAGATAGGGCTCGCACCGCAATGCGGCGAGCCGAATGAGTATAGGGGAACATGCGGCGGAATCGGGCACAATTCGAAGCGGCGCTCTGTCTTGCACTCGTTTTTTTTGTTGTGCCCGGCTTTGTTAACGCACAAAGCGATCTGCTGCCGTCGTCCGCTCAAAGCAACGATGGAGCTGCTCGGCCACTCACTTTCGTACTTACGCCGGCGCCTGCCAATGCGCTTGCCACGGCCGGCGGGAATTCCGCCGCATCAGATACACCCGCGGACCAAGATGGTGGCGCCACGGGCAACCAGGAGCCGGTCGAATCGCCGAATCAAGTACTCCTCACTCTTTTTCCGCATTCCGATACGAGCCGCTATTGGATTTCCGGACAGGCAAACGTCATTTTTCAGTGGCACCCATCGTTTCCAGCCGCGTATTCGGGGCCGCACAGCTTCCGCACGACGTCGGAGAGCGCCACATCCAAGGTTTACACGCTTTATCTCGGTTACGAAGTCACTTCCACGACCGCCGTATATCTCGATGCCGAAAGCGCTGCCGGCACGGGCCTGAGCAGCGCATTTGGCTTGGCGGGCTTTACGAACCTCGACGTTGTGCGCAATCCATCTCTGGGAGCTGCGCCATATTTGGCGCGATTGATCGTGCAGCAGATTATTCCCCTTTCCAGTAAGAGCGCCGAAGCGGGGCGCGACGAATTGCACCTCTTCACTTCGCTGCCTGTCCGGCGCATTGAGATTCGCGCCGGAAAGTTCGGGCTGCCTGATTTTCTAGATCTGAACTCCTGGGGATCGGATAGTCACCTGCAATTCCTCAATTGGACGGTCGACAACAATGGCGCCTGGGATTACGCCGCCAATACGCGCGGATACACGGACGGCG
>JASHWB010000184.1 GCA_030044295.1 Candidatus Acidiferrales bacterium | reverse complement strand
ATATGGTTCACGGCGCAGAAATTGCCATAATTCTTGACAAGGTCCTGCACTACGATCATGTCGCTCATGCGAGCCCTTTCTAAATGGACTGAAACTGCGCGACCCCACCCCTAATTGCGCCAAGGCGCGAAATCGACGCGCGCCGACGAATCCGGACGCTACCCGGACACAGTAGCGGCGAAACACGATACGATGTAAGCGACGGCCCAGGTAATCGGTGCAAGTGATTATAACGGGCGAACGGGCGAAATGTTACGGAAAATTCTGCAGGCGGGTGGAGGGTTGTCTTGACAACAGTACGCGAAGCGACTTACCAGGTGCTGCGCGATGTGGGCATGACGACGATTTTCGGCAATCCCGGGTCGAGCGAGCTGCCGTTTCTGAAGGACATGCCCGCGGGATTCGATTACGTGCTCGGTCTGCACGAGCGGACCGCGGCGGGGATGGGGCTGGGCTACGCGCTGGGGCGGAACGAACCCGCGTTCGTGAATCTGCACTCGATCGCCAGCGCCGGGAACGGGCTATCGGCACTGATCGATGCGTACTATTTGCACGCACCGCTGGTGGTGACAACTGGGCAGCAGGACCGGCGACAGATCATGGCCGAGCCGTTCCTGGTGAGCCGCGCGGTAGACGTGGTGAAGCCGTACGTGAAATGGGCGTGCGAGCCGCTCCGCGCCGAAGACGTGCCAGCAGCGATTGCCCGCGGATACCAACTGGCGATGCAGCCGCCGCGCGGGCCGGTGTTCATCTCGATTCCGATGGACGACTGGAACAAGCCGTGCCAGCCCGTACGGGCGCGCCGCGTTTCGCAAACGGTCGAGCCTAATCTGGAGGCGCTCGACGAAGTGGCGCACGCGATCGAATCGAGTAAGAAGCTGACGCTGATCGCCGGGTCGCAGATTGAAGAGGACGGCGCCTGGAATGACGTGATCGCGCTGGCCGAGCGGTTGAATGCGGACGTCTATGCCGAACCAATCGCGCCCCGATGGGCGTTTCCGCGCACTCACCGGCTTTTTCGAGGCGGATTGCTGCCCGCACAAAAACCTCTCGCGGATCAGCTGGCGGGGTACGACACGGTGGTGGTGCTGGGCGCGCCGGTTTTCCTTTATTACGCCTACGTGCCGGGCGATCCGATTCGCCCAGGGACGAAGCTTTTTCAGATTACGAATTCGCCGCAAGACGCTTCGGCAGCGCTGGCCGGAGCCAGCATCATCGGGAACATAGCGACTGCGGCCAGATATTTGCGCGAGCACGTGAAGAAAGTCGAGCGCGAAGTAAGGCCACAGGAGGCGGTACCTGAACCGAAAGACGACTATCCGATGACGACGGCGCACCTCTTCAGCACGCTCGCCAAGGTGATGCCGCACGACGCCATCATCGCCGAGGAGTGCCCTTCATCCAAAGGCGATCTCGACCGATACGTCCGGCTCGATAAGCCGGGCTCGTTTTATTCCGTGCGCAGCGGAATTTTGGGATTTGCAGCGCCGGCGGCCGTTGGCCTGCAACTGGCGCATCCGCAGCGGCGCGTGATTTGCGCCATCGGCGACGGATCGCTGCAATATTCGGTGCAAGCGCTGTGGTCGGCAGTGCAGGCCAAGGCGCCAGTAATTTTCGTGGTGATCTGTAACGGGAATTATTCCGCGCTCGAGGGATTTCGAAAATTCACTCAGGTTGGAAAGAATGTGCCAGGAATCGATATTCCGGGAATCGACGCGACGCAGATCGCACGGGGCTATGGAATGCAGGCACGCACGGTCGATCGTCCTGAAGAATTGGAGCCGGCGCTGCGCGAAGCGCTGGAAATGAAGTGTGCATCACTCGTGAGCGTAAACGTCCAGCAGGGCGGACAGAGAACCATGGGAATGGATCAGTCGGTGAATCCTCCGAATTACGGGTGATGGGCGCGAGCCCGGACTTCTCGCGCAGCCTCCGGCGCGAGCGAGCCTGTCCAAGGAGATGAGGTGCAAAAGCAGAGCAGATTCCTCGCTTCGTCATGCGCCGTGGTTCAGTTGAGTTCGCGGCGGAGTTTGTCGAATGTGGTGGAAAGCTCTTCGGGCTCGACGCGGGTTTCGCCGGTGACGGTCATAAAATTGGCGTCGCCAGCCCAGCGCGGCAGCACGTGCAAATGTAGATGGCCGGTAATGCCGGCGCCTGCAGCGCGACCGAGGTTCATGCCTAGGTTGTAGCCTTCCGGGCGGTACACGCGGGCGAGCGCACCTTGCACCCGCTGCGCCAGACGCATCATTTCAGCCAGCGTGTCCGGCTCGGCGGCGCCCAGATCGGCAACGTGCGCATACGGAACCACCATTACGTGGCCACTGGTGTAGGGATAGCGATTCAGGATAATGAAATTCTTTTCGCCGCGGAAAACGACGAACGTGCGAGCGTCATCTTTAGCTGCCAGGGCGTCGCAGAAGATACAGCGATCATCCTTTGTAGCGTTGGCGATGTAGCTGTACCGCCAAGGCGTCCAAAGGTAATCCATCCGGCCTAGCTCTGCGCGCCAGAGGACGCGGAACCTTCCGCCTCAGGATTGTTGACGTAGTCCTTGAGTTCCTTGCTCGGCTTAAAGAAAGGGATCTTTTTCGCGGGGACTTCCACCTTCGCGCCGGTTTTGGGATTTCGTCCGGTGCGCCCGCGGCGTTCGCGCGTGCGGAAGCTGCCGAAGCCGCGGATTTCGATTTTGTCGTCTTTCTGCAGCGCGTCAATGATGCTCTCGAAGATGGTCTCGACGGCGGCTTCCGCTTCCTTACGCGACAATTCCGCCACGCGCTCGACCTCTCCGACCAAGTCGGCTTTCGTCATCGTGTGATTTGGATTATCTTGCGCTCCCGCGACCTCTGCCATGGGTGGAGAGCCTCCTCTCGCGACAGGTTGTGATCGTGGCCCTTTGCGCGCCGGGGCGGGGCGCCGCACAATCGATAGATATCATTAACCCTCTAAAGGGCAAATGCAATCCCTATGGAGGCCGACGCCGGGTGTAGCGTGCCCACGGACCATCGATTACAGAGCCTGGCGCTTGGCTAAGATTGCATCGCCGATGGTGGCGTTCGGGGAAGAACGCGACGAGCGGAAAGACTCCATCTCCTGCCGCTCGGCCTGCTTCTGTGCTGCACGATAGCTTAAGCTGATCTTGCGCTGTTCCGGCTCGATCTTGAGGATTTTGAAATCGTATTCCTGCCCGGCCGTGAGAACGGTGGTGACGCGCTGTTCGCGCGACATTTTGGTCTTATCGCCGCGGTCGCCTTTGGAACGCCGCTCCTCGATTTCCGAGATGTGGCAAAGGCCCTCGATACCCTCCGAAAGCTCGACGAACGCGCCAAACTCTGCGGTGCGAGCCACTTTGCCGCGCACGATCTCGCCAGGTTTGTGCTCACCGAACCATTTGGCCCAGATATCGTTGACTTGCTTCATCCCGAGTGAGAGGCGACGATTCTGCGTGTCCACTTTCAAGACGCGCGCCTCGACCGCTTCACCCTTTTTCAGTTTTTCGCTGGGATGCTTCACACGCTCGGTCCAGCTCATGTCGCTGATGTGGATCAGGCCTTCGATGCCTTCCTCGATCTCTACGAAGGCGCCGAAGTCGGCGAGATTGCGGACGCGTCCGCTGATGAGCGTTCCAACCGGATATTTCTCAGCAACGGCTTCCCAGGGATCGGGGAGCGTCTGTTTGAGGCCGAGCGAAATGCGCCGCTGGTCAGGCTTCATCTCGAGCACGACCACTTCAACGGCATCGCCAACTTTGACGATCTTCGAAGGATGCTTGGCGTGCTTTGACCACGTCATTTCGCTGACGTGCACAAGCCCTTCGACGCCGGGTTCGATTTGCACGAATGCCCCGTAGTCGGTGACGCCGACGACTGTTCCGTTCGCGCGGGTGCCCACGGTGAAGCGTCCCGGAACGGTGGCCCAGGGGTCAGGAAGGAGCTGTTTGCGGCCGAGCGAAATGCGCTGCTTTTCCTTGTCGAACTTAAGTACTTGGACCTGAATTTCTTCTCCCGGCTGGACGACTTTCGATGGATGAGGCACGCGTCCCCAGACCAGATCGCTCACGTGCAGCAAGCCGTCCATTCCTCCCAAATCGACGAAGATGCCGTAATCGGTAATATTTTTGACGCGCCCCGTAACGATGGCGCCTTCCACCAAGGTACCGGCGAGCGCGTCGCGCTTGGTCTTCAGCTCGTCCTCGAGGATGGCGCGACGGCTGACCACTACGTTGCCCCGCTTGCGATTCAGCTTCAGGACGCGTACTTCGATTTCCCGGTCCTTCCAATCTTCCAACTCGTGGACCGGCTTCAATTCGATCTGCGAGGCAGGCAAAAACGCTCGGACGCCGATATCCACCACAAGTCCGCCCTTAATTCGTTCGACGACTTTGCCCGCGAGGTTCGTATGCTCCCGGGAAGCCTTCTCAATGCGCTCCCACGAACGGCGGCGATGCGCACGGGCGTGCGACAGCAACACGTAGCCGTCTCTCTGCTCGTGCAGGCGCTCGACTTCGATCGTCTGGCCCGGGCCAAATTCGATTGGCGCGCCGGAATCCAGGAATTCCTGTGCTGGAACCAAACCTTCGAATTTTCCGCCCACATCGACCACAACGCCTGCGTCGGTGACAGCCAAAACGTGGCCATCGAAAATCTCTCCCTCGGCGACCGGCTCGGCGGCGGGAAATTGATCGAGCATGCGATCCATCGACTCGGCCATTTCGGCCGCATCCCGCGCTTCGGCGGCCTGATCGGCGGATTGCTCGGCAGACTGCTCTAGCGATGGCGGTTCGGTTGAGACACTTGCGGCGGCGGGCGTAGATTCCTGATGAGCAGCACTGTTGCCTGCCGAAATAGAAGCTTGGTTGTCCGAGTTCATATTCATCGCGGCTTCAGAGACATCAGGGGATTCAGGTTCACGCGCAACCGCAGTTGCGGCGCCGGCTCCGCTCTGCGCAGCAACTCCAGTAGGAGGAGCCGCGACGGGCTGTTCGGCGGCGGTATCGGCCGAAGAAACTTGCGCCTTGGGATCTTGTTCGGGTGACATGGAGAGCGGCCTCCGTACGGGTGCGTGCCCTGCTTGCCGAGGGTGCCACCTCGGTCACTCCATCCTGCTCGGGGGATGAAGCAATGAAGGGGATAAAGCGTTCCAACAGCGACGCTGTTACCGAAGAAATGATACGCGCCGGATTCGCAGCTTGTCAACCGAACCGCTGAACGCAGGCAAAGTCGAGGAGTACTGAAACCTTCGCTTCTTGCCCGGCATCGTGCAAACGGAACACTGTGATACAGTTGCGTGCCGATGCGGATTTTCGTTCTGGGCGCGGGCGGCACGGGCTCGCTGCTCGCACAATTGCTGGCCCGCCAAGGTCATTCCGTCTGGTGCGGCGATCGCGACGTCGAACGGGCCCGGCGCTTCCTCGGGGAAAAAAACGAAATCGAGGTGGTGGAGGCCAACGCTCGAAACATCTGGTCGATCGTGCGGGCTGGCCGCGGAGCGAACCTGATCATTAATGCCTCGCCGGCCGTTTACAACCAGATCATCTTGAGGGCCGCGCTGCGCCTACGGGCCCATTACCTCGATTTGAATTCCCACCTGACCAGACACCCTTTCCGCCCCGAGCAGTTCCACTTTCACAGCCGGTTTGTCGCCAAGAAGCGAGCAGCGCTGATCTGCGCGGGCGTGGCTCCCGGCCTGACAAACGTCCTGGCCAAGCGCGGAGCGGAAATGCTGGATGTGGTCGAGTCGGTGCAGATCCGGCTTTACGAAAGCACCGAAAGCCAGGATCCGATCTCCACATGGTCCGCGGAGGTGGCGTATGACGAAGCGATCTCGCGGCCGCGCGTGTATCGCGACGGCCGATTTCATCTAACGAAGCGCTTCGACGAGCGGGAACTGTTCCGGTTTCCGCCGCCGATCGGTGAGGTTCCCGTCTATCTCGCGGCGCAGGACGAAGTCTGCATGCTTCCCTATACGCTTCCGGTTCGCGATGTGGACGCGAAAATTGGCGGCAATGATTTTCAGAGACTGCGACGCTGGTACCGGCAGGGACGGCTGAGCCGGTCGCGCGGCATTCCCAGAAAACGCTTCCCGGAAACCCTGACGCCGCGCGCAGTGGCCAAACTGATCCGGCAGGGCGTGCTCGAAAACGCCCGGTTCTCGGCAGCAGTGCTGATCCGCGGAGTGAAAGGCAACGAGCGACTGTTGATCCGTTGGGATGCAAGCTTTCCGACGCTATATCAAATCCGGCAGCGCGGGCTGATTACGACTCCGATCCCCTACGCGACGGCGCATCTGGCAGCGATTTTCGTGAAGCACTTTCCACGCGACCTCGCTGGAGTAATCGGCCCGGCGGAATTGCCTGTGGCGGCGCGCAGAGCAGTGCTGGCGGACGCGCGTTCGCACGAGTTTCGGGTAGCGCTGAAGATCAGGCGGCTGAAAAAACTGGATGAGGAGGAGTACTAGCCGCGCGGCGCGTTTCGAGGTGTTTCTGAATCTGAGCCAATTTACACCCGACCCACTTCGAACTGCGTTTGACCGATTGCAGCGCTCGCCGCTATAATTTCGGTTTCAGTCCGGGCGCTCGGGCGCGGCGGACTCAGACGATGGCGGGTGCGTACCCTCCCGGCCAAATTTCCCCGCAGGGAAATTCCGAGAAAAGAATCAGGAGCAAGGCATGATCAAGGCGACACTTTTGCGTTCGGGGATGATCATTAAGCATGAGGGCGATCTGCACATGATCTACAACGTGGATCATCGCACGCCCGGAAACAAGCGTGCGGCCATGCAGACGCGCATGCGGAACCTGCGCACCGGCGCGATGATCGACTACCGGTTCCGCGCCGAGGACTTCCTCGACAAGGTGACCGTGGATGAAGTGGAATTCGAGTATCTTTACAGCGACGGCGAAGGCCACCACTTCATGAACACCGAAAATTACGAGCAGATGGCGCTAAATAACGAGATCGTCGGCGACGCAAAGGATTATTTGATCCCGAACATGCCGGTGAAAATCGAGTATTACGATGGGAAATCGATCGGCGTGCTGCTGCCGGATACTGTCGATTTGACGGTAGTAGAAACGGAACCGAGCATTCAGAAAGCCACGGCCAGCGCAGTGATGAAGCCCGCGAAGCTAGAAACCGGGCTGGTGGTAAACGTCCCGCCGTTCGTGGGCGAAGGCGACAAGATTAAGGTCGATACCTCAGAAGGCCGCTACATCCAGAGAGTGCAATAGCACGCCATCCACTCTTCTTCTCCCACGCCGAAGCAAGTTCGGCGGCGCAACAGCGGGAGCAAGCTCCCGCACTCCACATAACTAATGCGCGGCCGATTTTTTTGCGCCGAAGACGCGCGCGAAAATCGCCTCGACGGCGCGAAGCTGCCGATGCAGATCGAACGTTTGCGCGAGCGCCTTTTCATCGAGGAACTTGCGGACGTTCGGATCGGACGAGATGCGGTCCTGAAAGCTCGATTCGGATTCCCATGCTGTCATCGCGTGCCCCTGCACCCATTTGTAGGCGTCTTCGCGGGGCGCGCCGTGTTCCACCAGGTCCTGCAGCAACTGCCCTGAAAAAACCAGCCCTTGGGTGGCGTTGAGATTGCGCAACATACGCACAGGGAACACTTTCATGTTTTCGACAATCGAACCCGTCCGGTTCAGCATGTAGTCCACCAAAATCGTGCAATCGGGCAGAATGACACGCTCGACCGAACTGTGCGAAATGTCGCGCTCGTGCCATAGCGCGATATTCTCCGTGGCGGCCACTGAATTGGCCCGGACGACGCGGGCAAGGCCGCAAATCTGTTCGCTTGAGACCGGATTGCGCTTGTGAGGCATCGCAGAACTGCCTCGCTGCTCACCGCCGAAGGGCTCTTCCACCTCGCGGACTTCGGTCCGCTGCAAATGGCGGATTTCGAGAGCAACACGCTCCAGCGACGCGGCGATGATAGCGAGGGCGCTGACGTATTGCGCGTGGCGATCGCGTTCGAGGACCTGCGAAGTGATTGGCGCGGCAGTCAGTCCGAGCTTGGCGCAGATCTTTTGTTCGACTTCGGGGCCGAGATGCGTGCAGGTGCCTACCGCGCCGGAAATTTTCCCCACGGCCATCGCGTGACCGGCGGCGGCGAATCGCTCCGAATCCCGCTGATTTTCGGCATACCAATTGGCAATTTTCAGTCCGAAGGTGATGGGCTCTGCGTGAATGCCATGAGTGCGGCCGATTTCAGGAGTGTCCTTGAACTCCCAGGCGCGCTTTTCGAGGATTTGGCCGAAATGCACGAGGCCTTTTTCAATGAGGCGTGAAGCCTCGCGGACGAGCAGCGCCTGCGCGGTATCGACGACATCGTTGGAGGTAAGTCCATAGTGCAGCCATCGGGCCGCTTCCGGATCGCCAACGGTCTCTTGCACGGCGATTGTGAATGCGATTACGTCGTGGCGGACTTTAGCTTCGATTTCGTTGATACGAGCCACGTCGATGCGGGCACGTTCGCGCAGTTTGGCGGCGGCCTCGCGCGGCACGATGCCTGCTTCGGCGAGTGTTTCTGTGGCGGCAAGCTCCACGTCTAGCCACTTCTGGAATTTGTTTTCTCCGCTCCAGACGCGGCCCATTTCCGAACGCGTGTATCGCGGGATCAAGTTCGGCCCCCTAAGTTGAGCGCGTTATTGGCCAAGATGTGAGTATCCATGATACCTGAGTTCCTGGCGCCTGGCGCAAAGGCTGCGCCCGGCGGTGGCCGAGGTAGCTAAATGCGATGGCGAAATTTACGGGTAGCGCCCTACAGCTGGTCTCCTATATGTTATCGGCATGAAGACTGCCATCGCTTCCCGCGTTCGCCATTGGTCTGCTGTAGGTTGCGCCATCCTGTGCGCGGTGATTTATTGCGCAGCCCGTCCGGCCTTCGCGCAGGATAACGGCAGCGATCAAGCCGCGAAACCGAGCCCCGCCAAGGGGACCGAAGCCGCTAATGCTTCCAAGGAAAAGGCCGCACCAAACGAGCTGCCGCCGCTGCCAGCCAACAAAAGCATCGACCAATCCATCGTGCTCGACGGCCAGACGCTGAACTATAAGGTCACCGTCGGCACCATCGACGTACGCGACCCGAACGGCAAGGTCGCCGGTAACGTTGTCTACACCAGTTACGTCGTGCCAGGCAAGGATCGCGCCGTAACCTTCGCATTCAATGGTGGTCCCGGTGCGTCGTCGGTGTTCCTCAACTTCGGCGCGATTGGCCCCAAACACCTGGATGGCATGGGCAACGAAGGCGATAGCGCCTCCGGCCGGATCGTCCTGAGCGACAACCAGGGCAGTTGGCTGGACTTCACGGATTTGGTTTTCATCGACCCAATCGGCACCGGCTTTAGCCGGTCGCTGGTTTCCGAAGCAGATACAAAGAAGCTCTTCTACAGCACCGTCCCTGATGTCCACTACCTGTCGGATGTGGTTTATAAGTGGCTGGTCCAGAATGGCCGCATGACCTCGCCCAAATACATCATCGGCGAGAGCTACGGTGGATTCCGGGGACCACGGCTGACTTATTACCTGCAGTCCCAGCTCGGCGTGGGCATCAACGGTCTGATTCTCGTGTCGCCGTATCTCAATCCCACTGACGAGAACAACGGGTACATTTACTCTCCCATTCCCTGGATGATTACGCTGCCGCCCATCGTCGCCGCGCATCTGGAGCGCGAGGGCAAGCTGACTGCCGAAGCGATGCAATCGGTGATCGCGTATGACGAAGGCCCGTACGCCACGGCGCTGATCTCCGGCAACTCCGATCCCGCTTTGGAGCAGGCCATGATCCGCAAAGTGGCGGAGATGACGGGGCTCGATCCCACGTACGTGAAGGAGTCCGGCGGGCGGCTGGAAACCGAATCGTATTTGCGCGAAGTCCGGCGCGAGCAAGGTAAGATTGGCTCGGTTTATGATTCCAATGTGACGATGCTGGATCCGTTTCCCTGGTCACCCGACCAGCGCGCCAACGATCCCATCCTTGCGGCCATCATCGCGCCCACCACGGAGGCTATGGTCAACTTCGTCACCAACGTGGTTGGCTGGAAGACCGATGCGCCCTATCGCACACTTTCCGATGACGTGAACCGAGCATGGAGCGATGACGAGAGCCTGCGCAGCGGCTCAGTCACGGAGCTTCGCCAAGCGGTCGCTGCCGACCCTGGGCTCAAAGTATTCATCGGGCATGGTTGGAACGACCTTTCTTGCCCGTTCATGGGTTCGGTCCTGAGCGTCAATCAGATGCCTGATGCTTTGCGCGAACGCGTCAGCATCCATGAATTCCCCGGTGGACACATGTTTTACACGCGCGAGGACAGCCGTATCGCGTTCCGCAAAGCGGCGAAGGCGAACCTCTTCGGTACGCACTAGATCACGAAACGCCCCAGGCTCATAGAACGAGTACGGCGCATCTCCAATACATCATCGTCCGACACGAGGCGGCAGGCAAAGAATGCTAAGCTCGGCGCGCTGTTGCGTGCGCGAAAAGAGGTGCGTCCTTGGATTTCGTGCGGTCGATCGGGCGTTGGGCGCTCGCCGGACTGGTGATCAACTGCATCATCGGAAGCGGAATTTTCGGGATTCCGTCAGAGCTGATACGGCGCCTCGGGCAAGCGAGTCCGCTCGCGATGATCGCGGCAGGACTGGCGATGGCCACGATCATGGCGTGTTATGCCGAAGTAGCGTCGCAGTTCTCCGCGCCAGGCGGTTCGTACCTCTATGTGCGAACGGCGTTCGGCCGATTCGCGGGACTGCAAATCGGATGGTTTGACCTGCTTTCCGGACTGGGCGGCGCGGCGGCCAGCGCGAACCTATTTGTGGCGTATGTGGCGGTAATGTTTCCACAGGTAGGACACGGCTTCGATCGCGTGGCGGTATTGACCGGGCTGATCGCGGTCCCGCTGGCGGCGAATTATCGCGGCGCTCGGGCGGGCGCGAACGTGAGCAGCGTGCTGACGGTGGCGAAGCTGGCGCCGCTCGGAATTCTGATCGCGTTGGGCCTATGGCGCTTCGGCCATGCCGGGCAGATCATCCATCCCGCGGAAATCACCGCGCCGGGCTGGAAACCATGGTTAGAGGCGCTATTGCTGGTGAGTTTCGCCTACGAGGGATTCGAAGACGCTGTTGTTCCAGCGGGCGAGATGAAAGATCCGCGGCGAAGCGTACCTTTCGCGATCGGGACCGGACTGGTAGTGTGCATGGCCGCTTACACGCTGCTGCAATTTATCGCTGCGGCGACACTCGGCACGCGAACAACGGATCAAGCGCTTGCAGAAGTGGCGGCGATGCTGCTGGGGCCGGGCGGCCAAACGTTTATCGCGATCGCGGTGATGCTTTCGGCCTACGGGTACATTTCGGCGGCCATTTTGAACGCGCCGCGGCTGGCCAGCGCGTTCGCGGAAAATGGCGACGGCCCAGAATGGCTCGGCAAACTGCATCCGCGATTTCACACGCCGGCGCTGGCGATCGTAATTTACGCCGCGCTGCTTTGGGTCCTGGCGATGACAGGCACCTTCCTGTGGGCGCTGGCGATCGCCGTGGGTGCGTCCACAATTTATTACGCCGCGGTTTGCGCGTCATTGATTCGGTTACGGCGGATGAGGCCGAACGCGGATGCGTTGCGAATTCCACTCGGCCCGGTTTGGGCAGCGGCGGGCATCGCCTTTTCGCTGCTGCTGCTGACGCAGGTGAACGCGCGCGAGGGGCTACTGATGCTGGTGACCGCGGCGATCGCAGCGGCGAATTGGTGGTGGGCGAAGCGGAATGCGCGATGTGTGATGGACGTCGCTCGCGAGCTCACCGCGGGGCGTTAGTCCGTCATGTGGCGCAGGCGGCGCGGCGCTCCTACCTGACCAGCGCTGCATACTGCGCAGACGTCAGCGGCACGACGGAAAGCCGTCCCTGGCGCACGAGTGGCGAACCCGCAAAGAGCTTGCTGGCCTTAACTTCCGCGAGCGACACCGGGTTCGCAATGGCCCGTCCGGCTTCGATCACCAGTCGCGGACTTTTCGGGTTCGATGCGTCAACCGAAACGACCGTTGCTGTCCCAACGGCACTCTTCCGGTTGCCGGTCTCGTAGATGACCAGGCGCGTGTCCGGTCTCATTTCGCGCATGTTTTTCAGGGCCACGGGATTCGACACACCATCCCATTCCGTTCTTTTGTCGCGCTGCAAATCGGCGAACGAGTATTCGGAGGGCTCCGTTTTGAGCAGATAAGAGGTTTCCATGGCGTTTACTGTAGTCCACCTAAGGAAGCCGGAGGCAAATAATTGTTCGCGGCCGGCATCGCGTTCGATCCTGTTGTTCTTCCAACCTGTCGATCAGACAACCCTTCGGCTATCGCGAAAAGCCTTGCGGCGACGATACAGCCGAGTTGTGCGTTTCGGATTCCGGAAGCATGG
The DNA here is from genome assembly GCA_030044295.1 of Candidatus Acidiferrales bacterium. Lineage (GTDB taxonomy): Bacteria > Acidobacteriota > Terriglobia > Acidiferrales > UBA7541 > Palsa-295. The sequence continues at coordinate 1,855 of JASHWB010000184.1, read as the reverse complement.
CGAGAGCGACCTGCACGGTGATGAGACGCGCGCCCAGGGATTGCAACTCGTCGAGAGTACGGCGGCTATCTTCCGGCTTCAGAGTTTCGATTGCGTCCGTAACGACAGAGACTTCGCGGCCGCGGTCGAGCAATCCCTTTGCAGCACAGCGAACGCAAAATTCGGTGACCACGCCAAACACGACGTATTCGGTACTCAGACCGAGAAGATCAACGATTTCGGCTGCGTGCGGGTTGTCGAAAACATCGAGCGTCTGTTTTTCGAGCAGGATTTGAGGACAGTCCAAAATATCCGCCGGCAATTTCCGCGATGCGTCGTTGGGAATGGTGCAGACGCGCGGACCAAGCGCTTCGGGCAGAATGCGCGCACCGGGAGTGCCGGCAACACAATGGGGTGGAAAGCGCGCAAACTCGGGATCTTTGGGAGCGTGCGCGTCGCCGGTGGAGACAACGAGCGTGCCGGAAGAGAACGCGGCGGAAATGAGGCGTTGAATATTCGGTGTGAGCTTTTCCGCGCCAGGAACGTAGAGCGTGCCACCGGGCAACATGAAGTCCGCCTGGACATCGACGGACCAAAAGACGATTTTGCGCTGAGACACAGGAATGGCCTCGAACATCTATCCCTATTCTATCGCTGGACGCGGTGGCGGACATCGGCGAGCATGGCTTTGAGGCGCTGACTATAGCGCACAGGATACACGGCCGAGCGATTCAGATGGAGATACTGCTTGGGCATGTGTGCGAGACCGCCGATGCAGCGCTCGCGAAGCGCGGTCAGGGGCTCCTTGGACGCGATGCGGCGACCGCTTCGCATGACTTGAACAAGCAAAGGCTCGCCGCCATTGCGCGGCTCGTCTTCGAGGACGATTTTGTCTCCAGCAAATTCGCCGCGCGAATTGGAATGACGGAAAACTTGTTTGCGGCCGGGGTACGTGACTTTCGAGCGGCTAAATTTTGCCGCTTCACGAATTTCGCCGCCGCGCTCAATTTCCACGAGCTTATAAATGAGATTCAGGTGGGGCGCGTCGCCGGGAGTGCCGAGGGCGGTGCCGACGCCGAACGCGTCAATGGCAGCGCCGTTTTTTAGCATCGAAGCGATTTTGTACTCGTCCAGATCGCCCGAGGCGAAAATTTTCACATCTTTCCAGCCTGCGCGATCGAGCTCACGACGCGCCCAGCGGCTATCGGCACAGAGATCGCCGCTATCGAGGCGGATTCCGGCGGGCTTTCGTCCCATGGCAACAATTGTTTTCACGGCCTTCCGCACGTTGTAAGTATCTACAAGAAGGGTGGCGCCGGCGGGAAACGTATCGAGGAAGTGTCGGAAGGCCTCGGCTTCGTCCCCGTGTGCCATGACCCACGAATGGGCCTGAGTGCCGTAGGTACCGATCCCGTGCATTTCGCCGGCGAGAACGTTAGAAGTGCCGATGCAGCCGCCAACAATGGAGGCGCGGGCGCAAAGGAGGCTCGCGGCTCCGCCGTGGGCTCGGCGGGCGCTAAAGTCCACGACTTGGCGGCCTTGCGCCGCTGTGTAGAGCCGGGCGGCTTTGCTGGCAATCATGGTGGAATAGCTGAGCGTAGCGAGAAGATAGGTTTCGAGGAGCTGGGCTTCGATGATCGGCGCGGTGATGCGCATGACTGGCTCGCCCGGAAAAGCAATCGTTCCTTCAGGCATGGCCCAGACGTCGCCGCTGAAATGGAATTCGCCGAGATAAGTGAAAAAGTCGGCGTGGATTTTGCTGAAGATAGGATGGTTCCGCAGGTATTCAACTTCGGCCCGGCTGAAATCGACGTGTTCGAGAAATTCGACGGCCTCTTCAAGACCAGCAGCGACAAGGTAGTTCCGATGAGGCGGT
>JASHWB010000183.1 GCA_030044295.1 Candidatus Acidiferrales bacterium | reverse complement strand
AAGGCGGCGTGCTGGCGCCGCGCGATCCGGAAATCCAAATCGCGCTTGGCCGCGCGTACCTGAATCTCGACAAAATTCCCGAGGCCGCGAACGCCTTCGATCACGCCGCGCGGATTTCTGCCACACCGCCAGTGTTGAACGAGATTGCTTACCAGCTCGCTAGCCGCAAAATCGCACTCGATAAAGCGCAGCAGTATGCCACAGCCGCGATTTCGGCGACGGCGGAAGACCTGCACGGGATCGATCTGGCCCACGCCGATACGAATCAAATCGATGAGTCCGGGCGACTCGGCGTCTACTGGGACACACTCGGCTGGGTTTATTTTCAACAAGGCGAAGCGAAAAAGGCCGAGCCGTACGTCCGCGCGGCGTGGCTGCTAAATCTCAGCGGCGAGTCCGGCGATCATTTGGCGCAGATTTATCAGAGGCTTGGCGAGAAAGACCGCGCCATTGAGATGTGCGCGCTCGCTCTTGCCACGCCCGATGCGCTGCCGGATACGCGCGCGCGTCTGACGCTGCTGCTCGGTGGCAATTCGCGCGTCGACTCACTCGTCGCGCAAGCCAAACCCGCACTCGAAAAGTTGCGCGTGATTTCCGTCGGAAAATTTAATGGGCACGAGAATGCGCGTGCGGATTTCCTGGTACTGCTATCGCACGGGGGAAAAATGCCGCGCGTCGATGGCGTCCGCTTTCTCACCGGCGACCAATCTCTTGGTTCTTACGCCGAGCGCCTTCGCTCTCTAACTTTCGACGCCATCTTTCCCGACGCTCCCGGCGGTCCCGGCCTTCAACTCATACGCCGAGGAACTCTCGCCTGCTCCGCGCAAACCGCCGCCTGTGTGTTCCGTCTCACACTGCCGGCATTTTCCGCCTCCAGCAACTAGGCCCACGTCCGCAAAGTCGCAAGGATCGATGGACCTCCAGGCCTTACCTCTTTGTTCTTTGAAAATTGATCGGAGAATGCGCTAAGCGCCGACGCTTACTTGATTTCGAGGACTTCTTTCTCCTTGGCTGCGGAGAAGTCCTCGATTTTCTTGGTTTCGGCGTGGGTAAGCTTTTCGAGCTCATCGAGCGATCGTTTGCGGTCGTCTTCGCTGATCTTTTTTTCCTTCTCGAGCTTCTCGATAGCTTCCTTCAAATCGCGGCGGATATTGCGGACAGCCGTGCGATGGTTCTCAAGCACCTTGTGAATGTGCTTGACAAGATCTTTTCGGCGGTCTTCGGTGAGTGGCGGGATGGGAACGCGAACAACCTTGCCGTCATTGGAAGGATTCAGTCCCAGATCCGAGGTGCGAATGGCCTTCTCGATAGGCGCGACGGCACCGGGATCCCACGGAGAGATCACAATCATGGCCGCGTCCGGAACATTGAGCGTGCCAAGCTGATTGATCGGCATCGGCGTGCCGTGGTAATCGACGCGGACAGCGTCGAGCAGCGCGACGTTCGCGCGCCCGGTGCGCACGCTGGCGAGGTCCTTGCGGAAATCCTCGACCGCTTTTTCCATGCGCGCTTTGGCTTGCGCCAGGGCGTCCTTGCTGGTTGCAATGGTCATCGCCGCATTCGCCTCCGACGAGACGGCCTCAGGCCGCAGTTACGGTTGAGCCAACTCCATCCCCTACAACCACGCGCTTCAAATTTCCGGCGACGTTCATATTGAAAACGACGATGGGCATTTTGTTGTCCATACAGAGCGAAATGGCCGTGGAATCCATCACGGAAAGTTCCTTGCGTAGCACGTCCATGTAGGTGATCCGAGCGATCATTTTCGCGTTGGGGACCTTCTCCGGGTCGGCGTCGTAGATTCCATCGACGCGAGTGGCCTTCAAAATCACGTCGGCTTTGATTTCCATGGCTCTCAGAGCTGCCGCCGTGTCCGTGGAGAAATACGGATTCCCGGTACCTCCGGCGAAGATGACGACGCGGCCTTTTTCCAGATGGCGAGCGGCGCGGCGACGAATGAACGGTTCGGCAACCTGGTGCATTTCGATGGCGCTCATCAGGCGCGTGTGGCAGCCGAGCTTTTCGAGTGCGTCCTGCATAGCCAGGCCGTTCAAGACGGTGGCGAGCATGCCCATATAGTCGCCAGTTGCGCGATCGATATCGAGGCCCTGCTGGCGCGCGCCTCGAAAAATGTTTCCTCCGCCTACCACCAGAGCCACTTCGACGCCGAGCTGCTGCACAGACTTGATTTCGCGAGCGATCGAACGAATGGTATCGGCGTGGATACCAAACTGGTTGGGACCGGAAAGCGACTCGCCGGAAAGCTTCACCATAATGCGGCGGTAAACCGGCGCCTTGCCTTCGGCGCTCGCGGTAGCAGGCATGTTGGGTGCGCTCATCGCGTCAGGTGCGAGCGCCTCGGCTGACAAGGGCTCGCGGGCATTCTAGCAGAGAAATATGCCCGAGAGATGCACGACCGCCGCATCTTTGAAAACTTCGATATCGTGTGCAGGGCCGGAAACGCTGCGTCCGGAGAGGAAGGTCCGCTCACGCGGGGTTCGACGGCTCGGCCGAAGGGGCCGCACCGTCGGATTCGCCGACCTTGAAGCGGGCGAACCGGCGGATGGCGATATTCTCGCCGAGCTTGGCGATGGCCTGGTCGACGAGCTCTTTGATGGTCACTCCTTCGTCCTTGATGAAGTGCTGTT
>JASHWB010000182.1 GCA_030044295.1 Candidatus Acidiferrales bacterium | reverse complement strand
TACGACGGCTTGCCGTCATACGTCAGGATGAATTCGGTGACCCAAAGCTCGCCGCTGCCAATGATTCGCCGGATCAAAAACCGCTTTTGGTTCGGCTGGCTCGCGCGCTGGCCCTGTATGTTGGATCGACCGCGGGTTCGCTCGCCCGACTGCGGATATTCGAGCACTGCATCCTCGAGATAGATGCGGTGCTCCGTTTCAAAATCGTTGGCATCGGACGCCGCCCAATGCTGGTCCAGTGCCGCACGAATCTCTTGATCTCGCACCAGAATCTCCTTCGTTCGTTAGTCGTTTATCTTGAGCCGTCAACTTGACCGTCGGCCACTCGGCCGTTTGGCCTGACTAGCCCACGGAGGCGAGGGGTCATTCAGCGCCATTGGCACGAAACTTCGTGCGCCCAATCCCTCTGAGCGCAGTATCATACCTGTAGAAGCGAAGAACACCCTAGCCGCCCGGGAGGCGAGGCATGCTCATCAAGCCTAAGCCCGATTTAACCTACGCGGACGTGACTCCGAGGGGTCTGTATATGGGCCGCCGCAATTTTTTGCTCGGCGCTCTTACCACCTACGGCGCTGTAACCGCGTACAAGCGTTTGCCATCGTTGTTCGGAGGAAAAGCAAAGGGCTCCGTTCCTGTACCGATTCAAGGAGTGCAGAAGTGGCCCGGCAGCACCACCGAGCCGGTCACGCCGGTTGAAAAGGTGACCCACTACAACAATTTCTACGAGTTCGGCTCAGACAAAAGCGACCCAGCGCGCAACTCCGGGAATTTCCTCACCACGCCATGGTCCGTATCCGTCGAAGGCGAATGTGAAAAACCGCGAAAATACCCCATCGACGAAATGATGCACCTCGCGCCGCTCGAGGAGCGCATCTACCGGCATCGCTGCGTCGAAGGATGGTCTCTGGTGGTGCCGTGGATCGGCTATTCCTTGAGCACTATCGTGAAGCTCGCGCAGCCGACTTCCAAAGCGCGCTACGTCGCTTTCGAGAGCTATTACAATTCCATCGTGATGCCGTGGGCCACCGGCACCGGAATCGAATTTCCGTACGTCGAAGGTTTGCGCCTCGACGAAGCCATGCATCCGCTCACGCTGCTCTGCTTCGGAATGTACGGCGACACTCTCTACAATCAGGACGGCGCGCCAGTCCGCATGATTCTGCCGTGGAAGTACGGATACAAAAGCGTTAAATCGCTCGTCAAGATCCGCTTCGTCAAGAGTATGCCGCCGACCACGTGGAACAACTATGCGCCCAATGAGTACGGCTTCTACTCCAACGTCAACCCCGGCGTCGATACGGTACCCTGGAGCCAGGCGGAGGAAATGCGCATCGGGCCGGGGCTGGGCCTCTTCAACGCGAAGATCCCGACGCGCCTCTTCAACGGTTACAACGAGGTCGCCAGCCTCTACGCCGGAATGAATCTGCGCAAGTATTACTGATGGCTGCGGCTATTCTGACTGAAAACAATTCTCGGGGGCGCGCCACTCGCGCCGTACGTTGCCCGACAGCAACATCTCGGACTCCATCGTTCCACAAATGATCCGCCTTTTAACGAGCAAATGGACGAAGGTCGTTGTCTTCCTGCTGTGCCTTTTCCCCGCGGCTGATATCGCGCTGAAAATCGCCGGCAACGAGGAGCCCAGCCTTATGTGGTCGTGGTTTAATTACGACCTGTCGGCCAACCCCGTAAAATACATCGAGCATTTCACCGGCTCTTGGACGCTGGGCTTTCTGGCGATCACACTAGCTATCACACCGCTGCGAAGAGTTCTGCACCTGCCGCAGCTGATTCGCTTCCGCCGCATGGTCGGGCTGTACGCGTTTTTCTACGTCTGCCTGCATTTCTCTACCTGGATCGTGCTCGACCACTGGCAGCAATGGAGTTGGAACGCGATCTGGGCGGACCTGCTGAAGCGGCCTTTCATCGTGATCGGCTTCGCGGGATTTCTATTGCTGATCCCGCTGGCCGTCACTTCCACCGCCGGCTGGATTCGGCGCCTGGGCGGGAAAAACTGGCGGATGCTCCACCGCGCCATCTATGCGACGGCCTGCCTCGGCGTGATTCACTACTACTGGCTGGTAAAATCGGATCACCGCGCGCCGCTTGCGTACGGCGCTATTTTCGCCCTGCTCTTCCTCTGGCGCATCGGCGACTGGCTGCTCGAACGCCGCCGCCGTGGCGCTGCCGCTGAGGCACGCAGCAAACCGCACGTCACCGCCGAATCCGCGTGAAGTCCATTCTGCTGAGGCAGGCGAAGCAAAAGCGCAGCCGCGGTCCGCTGCCGCAGCCGCAAAATCCTGCGTTGGACCTTCCGGCACTCGCATTCGCTATAATCCTGCTGAGGCACGACGAAGTTGCGGAGCCTCCGAGGATCTCACGTGGTCTACAGTACGCCCGACTGGCCTCGCTTCCCTTCCGCACTTTTCCTGACGGCCATCCTGGGTTTGGCCATCGCGTTGGGCGATTGTGGCAGTAGCAGCGTGAACGTTCACACCGGTGGAGAAACGCCTCCTTCCATCACCCAGCAGCCGGCCAACCAAACCGTACAAGTTGGACAAGCGGCAACCTTTACGGTCGTGGCCGCAGGCTCCGCACCGCTCAATTATCAGTGGCAAAAGGGCACGGCCAACATCTCGGGCGCCACTTCCGCAAGTTACACCACGCCCGCTACAGCTCTGGCGGACAGCGGATCGACGTACCGCGTGATCGTGAGCAACGGCATCAATCCAAACGCCACCAGCAACTATGCCACGCTCACTGTCCAATCCGCGCCGCCTCCATCAAGCCTCTCCGTGCTGACGTATCACAACGACAATTCTCGCTCGGGACTCAATTCCAACGAGACGACGCTTACTACCGCCAACGTGAATCCAACGCAATTCGGAAAGCTCGGCGCGATGGCCGTGACCGGGCTCGTGGATGCCGAGCCGCTCTACGTAGGAGGCGTCACGATCGGCGCGGCAACGCACAATGTGGTCGTGGTGGCAACAGAACACGACATGGCGTACGCCTTCGACGCGGACACGTTCGCGCAACTCTGGTCGGCGTCCATGCTGACGAACTTCACGGGCGAGGCGACTGTCACCACCAGCGACGTGGGAGGCTGTACGCAAGTGGCCCCGGAGGTGGGCATCACTGCGACGCCGGTAATCGATCCATCGGCGGGACCGAACGGCACTATTTTCCTTGTCGCCATGTCGGTGGATTCGAGCGGAAATTATCACCAGCGGCTGCACGCGCTCGATTTGACCACCGGCGCGGACCGCATCACACCGGTCGACATTCAGGCAACCTACCCGACTGCAAGCGGTCAGACCACGTTCGCGCCGCATCAGTACGAGGAGCGCGCCGCGTTGCTCGCTCTCAACGGCGCGATCTACACGAGTTGGACGTCGCATTGCGACGATAATCCCTACACCGGCTGGGTGATCGGCTACAGCGAATCGAATTTGCAACAGATCAGCGTCCTGAATCTCACTCCAAACGGTTCACGCGGAGCGATCTGGATGGCAGGCGACGGTCCGGCGGCGGACTCCGCCGGCAACATCTATCTGATCACCGGCAACGGAACGTTCGATACGGCGCTAAACGGCAGCGGATTCCCAAACAGCGGCGATTACGGGAATGCGTTCGTTAAAATGTCGACGGCGCAAAATTCGCTCAGCGCAGCCGATTACTTCACGATGTCGAACACCGTGACTGAATCCGGCGACGACATGGATTTTGGCTCTGGCGGTGAGATGCTTTTGCCGAATTTAACGGACGACAATGGCGGGGTGCACCATTTAGCCGTTGGCGCGGGGAAAGACGGAAACCTCTACGTGGTCAACCGCGACAACATGGGGAAATTCAACGCGGCGAACGACAGTGCGATTTACCAGGAGATTGATGGAGCGCTGCCTGGAGGCGTATGGGCTGCGCCCGCATATTTCAACAATGCCGTGTACTACGGCTCCGTCGGCCAGCCGCTGAAAGCGTTCTCCATTTCGAATGCCAAGCTGTCGATCACCGCATCCTCGCACAGCACGAGCGCATTCGGCTATCCGGGAACGACGCCGAGTATTTCATCGAACGGCGCGGCAAATGGCATCGTCTGGGCCATCGAGAATGGCAGCTCGACTGGAGTGCTGCACGCATACGAAGCTTCGAATCTCGCCACCGAATTGTACAATTCAAATATGGCAGCAGATTCGCGCGACGCGTTCGCAACGAACGCGAACGACAAATTCGTCACGCCGCTCGTCGCCAATGGCAAGGTCTATATTGGCACGCCGAACGCCGTAGTCGTGTTCGGATTGCTGAACGGCCTTGGGCACTTTTGCGTACATTTAGCCCAGTTTAACCCGACCGTGCGGCTAGATCTGGTGCGTCCCATAGTTCGTCACGCCCAGTTAGCCAGTTCGGCGGGAGGGGCGACCACGTCGAAAAAAAAGGCGGCACGCTTGCGCATGCCGCCGGGAAAGTTGGTCAGAGTTCTTCTAGAACTGGAGTGCTAAAGCGAACTGAATCTGACGAGGCGGAATGATGGGCGACTGCGAGCCCCCGCTCAGACCGTTAAGAAACGGCAAATTGAAGAACTGCAAGCCGCTCGGAGCTCCGGGGTTGAAGTGGTTCATGATGTTGAAAGCTTCGGCACGAAACTGCATGTTCACGCGTTCCGTAATTTTGGTGTTCTTGATGACCGAGAGGTCCAAATCAATTGAACCCGGACCCGGTAGGCTGTTCCGCCGAACGTTGCCAAAAAAGCCGGGTGCCTGGGGCTCGTAGCAATTTGGATTGAACCACAGAACTTCACCTGGCTGTCCTGGAATGCGGACCCTCTGATCGACAATTTGATTCGGGTGGCATCCGGCCGCAAAGCTGTAATTTGGCCGGGTGGACCATTCGCTGCCGATGTTCGCGGGATCGATGCCGCCGAAGAGACCGGAAAGTTCGTTAGTGATGTTAATCGGCATGCCACTGTGAATACCCGCTATCGTAGCGATCTGCCAGCCGGACACAAGCCGGTTGCCCTTGAACGGCAGCGAATAGATGCCGTTGATGCTCAGGTTGTGGCGAACGTCAAAGTCGCAATTCTCGTAGTCGCCCGACTGGTTGTAGGGATCGGTGATGAGCTGAGAGAACTGCTCCAAGCTGGTAGCGAAAGAGCCATCGTCAATGCAATGCGAATAGGTGTAATTGACCTGCGCGGAAAGCGAGCGCGAGAACTGGTGATTCAGGCCCACCTGTAAGGAGCTATAACTCGATGCCGAAGTAGTGGTTTCCGTGACCATTTCTCCGAACGTCGGATTGATCCTCCCCACGGTAACCGGGCCCACTGCATTGAACGCGAATGGGAATACCGAGCCGCTGCCGTAGCAGCTGGCTTGCCCAGGCTGGGCGCCGCTGCACGCGGTAGTGACCGTGTACGTCGAGTTGGTCGCGGTCGGCAGCGACGTTGGAACGGACGGCAGAGCGCCGCAGTTCGGGAAGCCGGGCGTTGCGTTGTAAGCTGCGAAATCCGCGAGGGGATATTGGGTGTTGTTGGCAGTTGGCGTTGCGATGCACTCCGGCGGATTGATGTCTCGCTGGCCCCAGAGATGACGGGCGACCGAACCAGAGTAAGCAACGGTCAATACCGTCCCGGACGTGAGTTGCTGCTGAACGTCAAAGTTGTATTGCAAAGTGTACGGCGAGCCGCTGTTGTCCTGGTAAGTAACGGCAGCGA
>JASHWB010000181.1 GCA_030044295.1 Candidatus Acidiferrales bacterium | reverse complement strand
GCCCCACTTCTCTGCGAGTATATCTCTGCGACAAGCCGGCGCCCCCGTCGGACTTGAACCTGCCAACGATTATGCACCACGTGTCAATCCCGCCAGTGCCGTAAGCTGCACAGCTTTTCCACAGTTTTTCAACGGCGTAACTGCGCCTTTTCGCTACAGTTGCCGGTCACGCCTTTCGCTGCACGCGTCCGCGTCATTACCATAAAGGCCACAGCCCCTCGCGCGCAGATTGCGGCCTAACCCAGCCTTGCTACACTTTTTTGGTGCAAATGCTGTGGGGGATTTGTCGCTTTTTCGCGTAAATCGCGCTCTCTATGACCCTCGACAATACCGAGCGCCTCTATCTGGAGCGCCAAGTGACGCTGGCGCGTGCGGTGATTGCTGCGCTTTCGTTGCTGGCGCTGCTCGAGACGTCCGTTGCGCCACTGCGGCGGCTGGCCGTGGTCCTTCTGCTTGGATATCTCCTGGTCGCTCTGGCCGCCGTTTTTGCCGAGCGGTTTTTCCCTCACTTGCGTGTACGCATCCCGCTGGTAGTCGACTTCTTGGTGCTCGCCGCGTTCGTCTACCTTACTCCGTCAGTCTCGGCATTCTGGTTCCTGTTCCTCTTCACCATTTTTGCGTTGGCGACGCGCGGCAATACCCGCGCGATGTTCGCTATGGTAGGGCTGGCGACTGCAGGGATCATTTTGCGCGTCGCTATCGAAGATTCGTTTCGCTGGCAGAGCACTTGGCACTGGATCGCCATTGGCCTCGGAACGATCGTATCAGGACTCGGCATGGGGTTTGTGGGAGCGCGCGAACGCGAGCATCTGGGCCGCCAGCAATTTCTGGAGAAAATCACCGGCGTGCTGCGTTTCGACCGCGGCCTGACCGAATCGATTCGTCAGGCACTTGGCGAGCTGACGCTAGCCTTCGACTGCGAGCAAGCTTGCTTGGCCGTGCGCGATGACGAAGTCGAGCGTCTGTTCGTCTGGAAAGTGCGAGCCAGCGAAAGGGAAGCGCGAGGCCCGGAGACGCTGCCGCTTTCAAGATCCGACGCTTTCCTCATCGATTGTCTGGAGGTTTCGATGGGGTGGGAGCAGATCGGTGGCAACGGCGAAGGCTTCGGCTGGGACCGCCGCACCGGCCAGCGCTTTCGTCGCGTGCCTCCGCTCGCCGAAGTGGCGCGTGAGGAGTTCGGTGTGAACTCGCTGCTCGCTGCTACCATCGAAGCGGATGGCCAGCCCGCGGGGCGGGTGCTGCTGATTAACGCCAACGGCGGTCGGCATCGCTTTTCCGAAGGCGACCTGCGCTGGTTGGAGCGAATCGTGCGTCAGGTAGGAGCGCCGCTGGAAAACGTGTTCTTGCTTCGCAGTCTCCGCACTCGCGCGGTGGAGGCCGAGCGCAGCCGCGTCTCGCGCGATTTGCACGACGGCATTCTGCAAACCCTCTTGAGCCTGAATATCCAGCTCGACGTGCTCCGCCACAAACCTCCGCAAACGCCGGAGACCCTTTGCTCGGAGCTGAGCAGCCTCCAGCAGACCGTCAAGGAGCAGGGCGAAGAGCTTCGTCGCATGGTCACGGAAATGCGGCCGCTGCGCGTGGAAAGCGCCGATCTGAAGGAGTTGATGTGCGGCTTCGCCGAGCGCTTCCGTAACGAGCACGGCCTGGCCGTCGAACTCTTCATCGACGACCGCAATTTGCGCGTTCCCGACCGCATTTGCCGCGAGATTTTCCAGATTTACAGAGAGTCACTACACAACGTAAAAAAGCATGCGCATGCCAGCCACGTCGTGGTAAAACTAGGTCAAGACGACTCGAAAGTATCTCTGATCGTCGACGATAACGGCATGGGGTTCAGCTTCTCCGGCCGCTACGCCAGCGAGGAGTTGGACCGGCTCCGGCTTGGGCCAATTTCCATTAAGGAAAGAACTAGAAGTGTGGGTGGAACGCTGACACTGGAGTCGAATCCTGGGCATGGGGCGCGGCTAACTATCGAGATTCCCGTCAATTAACATGACTAAATCGAAACAGGCGATTCGGGTCCTGGTTGCGGACGACCACGCAATCTTTCGCGACGGCCTCCGAAAACTTCTCGACGTGGACGATATTCAGATCATTGGTGAAGCGGCCAATGGAGTCGAATGCACCAAGCTCCTCGGCAAATTGAAACCCGATATCCTGCTGCTTGATCTTCGCATGCCGGAAAAAGACGGTTTGGGCGTCCTCGAAGAAACGAACTTCGATTCGACAACCACCCGTGTGATCGTTCTTACCGCTGCTGAAGATGACCGCGACGTTGTGCGCGCCATGCGTTTGGGCGCCCGCGGCGTGGTTTTGAAGCAATCCGCCAGCGATCTGCTGGCGAAGAGCATTCGCAAGGTGCACGAAGGTGAAATCTGGCTCGATAATCGCATGACCGCCGAGGTTATCGATGCATTCAAGAAGTCCGCGGAATCGGGTCAGCGCCGCGAGAAGCCGCTGCTCAGTGATCGTGAGAAGGAAATCGTGCAGCTCGTGGCGCAGGGATTTCGCAATCGCGAAATCGGCGAGAAGCTCTTCATCAGCGAGCAGACTGTCAAAAATCACTTGCATAACATATTTGATAAGTTAGGCGTATCGGACCGGCTCGAGCTCGCGCTCTACGCGATTCACCATCGCTTGATCGATTCGGCGTGATTCATCTTTGCGATTTCTGCCTCCCACATCAAACCATCGCTGATGGTCCGCGCGCGCGCCGATGGCGTAAGATTGCGCCGTGATATGGCTGCTCTAGAGCGCAAGAAAAATGCCGCCCGAAAAGCCCCAGAGTGAAGGTCCCATTCCAGAAAGTGCCGTGCGCATGCCCGGAATGTATCATCGTGAACGCGTCCTGATCGCGTGCATTCTTCTGCTGGTCGCGCTGTTCGCGGTTACCGTCTTCATCGCCCGCCAGTATCACCGCACGATGCATCGGCAGGGGGATCAGTGGTTCGCAAAAGGTGAAGTCGCCATGCAAGAGCGTCAAACGGCGGCGGCGATCGCCGATTATCGCAACGCCCTGGTTTACAAGCCGGACGACAACACTTTCGAATTTCACCTCGCTCTCGCCCTCGCCGGCGCGGGCCGCGAAGAT